>JAJZAQ010000016.1 GCA_021799355.1 Pseudomonadota bacterium | reverse complement strand
TAGACCGTGTCCGCGCGCGGCGGCGGCGTCAGCGGCAGCAGGTCAGGGGCTTTGACGACGATTTGCGGCTGGCTGCCCAGGGTGCGCTTGACGATATTGCCCTGCAGTCCGGTGACCAGCGCGGTGATGAACACGATCACCGCCGAGCCCAGCGCGATGCCGATGAGGATGAGCGTGGTCTGCGCGCGGCCGTCGCGCAAAAACTGCAGGGCGATGTTCCAGGACAGACGCATGGGAGCAGGCGCCGCGCAGCCGGTTCAGCGGCCGGCTGGCAGCGGCATCTCGTTGCTCACGGGCGCCGCGCTGGCCGCCCCGGCGGGCAGCGGCAACAGCCGCAGCCGCACTTTCTGCCCGGGCGAGACGCTGCCGGCGGCCACCACCTCGTCGCCGGCGCGCAGCCCGGAAAGCACCTGCGTGAGCGTCAGCCCGCGCAGCCCGAGGGTGACGCGGCGCGGCTGCGCACGGCCCTGGTCGAGCACGAGCACCGTGGCCGTGCCGCCGTCGGCTTGACGGATGGCGTCGTTGGGGACGACCAGCGCGTTGCTGCGCCGCGCGGTGACGATGTCGGCCGACACCGTCATGTCCTGCCGCAGCCAGGCGGGCGGGTGCGGCACGCGCAGCCGGACTTCGAGCGTGCCGGTGGTGCGGTCCACCTGCGGGGCGAGAAAGCTCAGCTGCGCGGCAAAGCTGCGGTCGGGGTAGGCGTCGGCGACGCAACTGGCCTGCTGCCCGATCTGCAGGTTGCCGATGCTCTGCTCGTTGACCGGCAGCAGGATTTCGGTCGGCCCGGCCATCGCCAGGGTGAACAGCGACTGTCCGGGGGTGACGGTGTCGCCGACTTCGACATTGCGCGCGAGCACCACGCCGTCCACCCCGGCACGCACCAGGTTGCGGGCGTTGACCGCGCTGGCCGCGGCCACTGCCGCCTGCAGCGCGCGTTGCTGCGCGCCGCCCGGGGCCACGGCGTCGTAGGCCGCCTGCGCGCTGTCGCGCTGCTGGCGCGCGGTGCGCAGCGCGGTCTGCGCCTGTTCGAGCTGCTGCTGCGAGCCACCGCCGCTGGCGTACACGCCCTGCGCGCGTTGGAGGTCGCGCTCGGCCTGTTCGAGCTGCACCGTCGCCTGCCGCAGCGCCGCCGCCGCCTGCGGCCGGGTCTGCTCGACCAGCTGGCGCAGCGCGGCACGCGCCTGGTCGAGCTGCGCCGTGGTCTGGTCGGCGCGCAGTTCGAGCAGCACCTGCCCGGCCTTGACGCGTTCGCCGCGATCGACCAGGCGCTTGACCACGGTGCCGGTGATTTCGCTGGCCACCTGCACCCGCGACGGGGTGATGACGTAGCCCGTGGCCACGACGTCCTGCACCAGGTCGTGCGGTTCGATCCGGTACCCGGCGACCACCGGCGGCAGACTGCGCCACCACACCACGGCGGCGGCAAGAACGACGATCAGCGCGGCCCAGGCAAGGCGCCTGAGCCAGGGGCGGCGGGAGGGGATGGCGGCGGCGGGCATCGGGCTGGCGGTGCGGACAGCCCCGCATCATAAGCACTGCGGCGGCGCTTCGCTGCCGCCGCGCCAGACTGCCCGCTGCGCTGTTGCGCGGCGACAAACTGCATGGCGATTGCCGCCTGCGCTTGCCACGACGCGGCCGATCTGGTTCAATGCAGCGCAGACGACTGTTGACAGCCATGACCGCAAACCGCTTTTACTTTTTTGGTTTCTGGTTTTTCTCGCACCGCACCGGCGGAAGGAGAGGCTGACGCGCAGATCGACACCCTAGATCGACACCCCTCAAAAAACCGCCGGCACCGCCCGGCGGTTTTTTTTGGGCGGTGCCGGTCCACCCGGCGCAAACCATCATGTTCGAATCCACCGTTTTCGACGTCCATCCCGGCCCGGCTCCGGCCACGCCCGGCCCTACCCCGTCCCTTGCAGGAGAGCATCCGATGCAGTCCAAGACCGTTGCCGAGTCCTTGCACAAGCCGCAGGAGGACAAGACCTCCCGCACCGACAATGCGCGCATCAAGCACATCGTGCCGTTGCCGCCGCCGGAGCATCTCATCCGCTTCTTTCCCATCGCCGACACCCCGGTGGAAGCGCTGGTGGCCAGCACGCGGCAGGCCTTGCACCGCATCATCCACGGCGAGGACGACCGTCTGCTGCTGGTCATCGGGCCATGCTCGATCCACGACCCCAAGGCCGCGCTGGACTACGCGCAGCGGCTGGCGGTCTTGCGCCGGCAGCACGCCGGCGAACTGGAAATCGTCATGCGGGTGTACTTCGAAAAGCCGCGCACCACGGTGGGCTGGAAGGGGCTGATCAACGATCCGTATCTGGACGAGAGCTTCCGCATCGACGAAGGGCTGCGCATCGCCCGGGAACTGCTCATCGACATCAACCGCCTGGGCGTGCCCGCGGCCAGCGAGTTTCTCGACGTCATCTCGCCGCAATACATTGCCGACCTCATTTCTTGGGGCGCGATCGGCGCGCGCACCACCGAAAGCCAGGTGCACCGCGAGCTGGCCTCGGGACTGTCGGCGCCGATCGGCTTCAAGAACGGCACCGACGGTAGCCTGCGCATCGCCATCGACGCCATCCACGCCGCCCGTCGTCCGCATTCCTTTCTGTCGGTGCACAAAAACGGCCAGGTGGCCATCGTGCAGACCCGTGGCAATAAAGACACCCACGTGATTTTGCGTGGTGGCAAGACACCGAATTACGATGCCGCCAGCGTGCGCGCCGCCTGCGCCGCGCTGGAGGAGGCCAAGCTCGACTGCCGGCTGATGATCGACTGCTCGCATGCCAACAGTTCCAAGCAGCACATGCGCCAGCTCGACGTGGCGCGCGACATTGCCGCGCAACTCGCCGCCGGCGAGAACTGCATTTTTGGCGTGATGGCCGAAAGCCATCTGCACGGCGGGGCGCAGAAGTTCACCCCGGGCAAGGACGACCCGGCCAAGCTGGTCTACGGCCAGAGCATCACCGACGCCTGCCTGCCGTGGGACGACTCGGTCGCGCTGGTGGAAGTGCTCGCCGAGGGGGTGAAGGCGCGGCGCAGGCACAAGGGCCGCTGAAGCCCGATCCGTCCGACCGTTTTCACTTTTGCATGCACAGGAGGTTTCATGCCAGCAATCCGCATCGACATGTTCGAGGGCCGCAGCCCCGAAGTCAAAAAACAACTCGTGGAGAACATCACCCGTGCCGTGGTGCAGACGCTGCAGTGCGCCCCGGAGGCGGTGGACATCATTCTGAACGAAGTGCCCAAGTCGCACTGGGCCACCGGCGGCAAACTGTGGAGCGAGCCGCGCGAGTGACATCGGCCGGCTGCCGCCGTGGACGCATCTGAAGGGGGACGCGCATGCAGGGACAACGTCTGTTCGAGCACATCATGGAGCAGGCCAACAGGCTGCTGCACGTGTTCATGGCGGTGGTGCTGCTGGTCGCCAGTCTGCTGCTGATCTGGCAATTCGCCCTCGACGTGCTGCACACCGTGCGCTCGGGCAACGTCGCGCAGGGCTTTTTGCACGCGCTGGGCAATCTGTTCATTCTGTGGGTGCTGTCGTCGCTGATTTCGGCGGAAATCCGCTACATGCGCACCGGCAGTTTTTCGGTGATGGTGTTCATCGAAGCCGCGCTGATCACCCTGCTGCGCCAGCTCATCATCATTCCGGTGGAAAGCGCCGGGCAGTTGCAGAACTGGGCGTGGACGTATGGGCTGATCACCGCGGCGGTGGTCGCAGTGGGCGTGACCTACTTTCTGGTGCGCCGCGTGCCCCACACGGACGCTGCCGCAGACCCGGATAATCCATAAAAAAGTATCGAATCATTCTCCTTTGAGTGCTATTCACTCGATCATCGTCGATCAATAGACTGCACACCGCGTTGTTGCAGCGGGCACGTTGCAGCGCAGAACGAACGAGGAGTGTGAGTCATGGCGAGAATGCGCGCGGTCGATGCCGCGGTCGCGGTGTTGGAAAAGGAGGGCGTGCACCAGGCCTTCGGCGTGCCCGGCGCGGCGATCAACCCGCTGTATTCGGCGCTGCGCCGGCACGGCGGCATCGCCCATGTGCTCGCCCGCCACGTCGAGGCCGCCTCGCACATGGCCGAGGGCTACACCCGCGCGGCAGCCGGCAATATCGGCGTGTGCATCGGCACTTCCGGGCCTGCCGGTACCGACATGATCACCGGGCTGTATTCGGCCAGCGCCGACAGCATTCCCATTCTGTGCATCACCGGCCAGGCGCCGCGCGCGCGGCTGTACAAAGAAGATTTTCAGGCGGTGGACATCGAATCCATCGCCAAGCCGGTCGCCAAATGGGCGGTGACGGTGCGCGAGCCGGCGCTGGTGCCGCGGGTGTTCCAGCAGGCGTTTCACCTGATGCGCTCGGGCCGCCCGGGGCCGGTACTGATCGACCTGCCGCTGGACGTGCAGCTCGCCGAAATCGAGTTCGACCCCGACACCTACGCGCCGCTGCCGGTGTACAAGCCGACGGCGACGCGGGCGCAGATCGACAAGGCGCTGGACCTGCTCGATTGCGCCGAGCGGCCGCTGATCGTCGCCGGCGGCGGGGTGATCAACGCCGACGCCGCCGACCTGCTGGTGCAATTCGCCGAACTGACCGGCGTTCCGGTGGTGCCGACGCTGATGGGCTGGGGCGCGATCGGCGACAGCCACCCGCTGATGGCCGGCATGGTCGGGCTGCAGACCAGCCACCGCGGCGGCAACGCCAACCTGCTCGCTTCCGACCTGGTGCTGGGCATCGGCAACCGCTGGGCCAACCGCCACACCGGGTCGCCCGAGGTTTACACCAGGGGCCGCAAAATCATCCACGTGGACATCGAGCCGACGCAGATCGGCCGGGTGTTCATGCCCGATTACGGCATCGTCTCCGACGCCCGCGCGGCGCTGGAACTGTTCGTGCAGGCCGCACGCGAGCGCAAGGCCGCGGGCCGGCTGAAAGACCGCAGCGCCTGGGCGCGCGACTGCCGGCAGCGGGTGCAGACCCTGCTGCGCAAATGGGACTATGACCAGATCCCGATCAAGCCCCACCGGGTCTACAAGGAAATGGTGGAGTTTTTCGACGCCAACACCCGGTACGTGACCACCATCGGCCTGTCGCAGATCGCAGCAGCCCAGCTGCTCAAGGTGGAAAAGCCGCGGCACTGGATCAACGCCGGCCAGGCCGGGCCGCTGGGCTGGACGCTGCCGGCTGCCCTGGGCGTGCGCGTGGCCGACCCGACCGGGGACGTGGTCGCGCTGTCGGGGGATTACGACTTCCAGTTTCTCATCGAGGAACTGGCGGTGGGCGCGCAGTTCAAGCTGCCCTACATCCACATCGTGGTCAACAACTCCTACCTCGGGCTGATCCGGCAGGGGCAGCGGCAGTTCGACATGGACTACTGCGTGCAGCTGTCGTTTGAGAACATCAACTCGCCCGAAGTGAACGGCTACGGCGTCGATCACGTCAAGGTCGCCGAGGGACTCGGCTGCAAGGCCATCCGCGTGTTCGACCCCAACCAGATCAAACCCGCGCTGGCGCAGGCGCGGCAGCTGATGAAAGAGTACGCGGTGCCGGTGGTGGTCGAGATCATCCTGGAGCGCGTGACCAATATTGCGATGGGTGGTGAAATCGACGCCATCACCGAGTTCGAGCCCACCGTCGACCTGTCCCCCGCCGAGGTCTGAAACCATGCCCAAGTTCGCCGCCAACCTGACCATGCTGTTCACCGAACAGCCTTTTCTCGACCGCTTCGCCGCCGCCGCGCAGGCCGGGTTCAAGGCGGTGGAGTTCTTGTTTCCTTACGTCCACGGCGCGCAGCAGGTGCGCAACGCTGCGGTGAACGCGGGCGTGCAGATCGTGCTGCACAACCTGCCCGCGGGCGACTGGGACGCCGGCGAGCGCGGCATCGCCTGCCTGCCCGACCGCGCCGAGGAATTCCGCGCCGGGGTCGATCAGGCGATCGACTACGCCAAGGCGCTCGGCGTGACCCAGCTCAACTGCCTGGCCGGCAAGGCGCCGGCCGGGGCCGATGCGCAGCAACTGCGCGCGACCTTGGTCGCCAACCTGCGCTTTGCCGCAGACCGGCTCAAGCCCCATGGCATCCGGCTGCTGATCGAGCCGATCAACACCTTCGACATTCCGGGCTTTTACCTCACCCACACCCAGCAGGCGCTGGACCTCATCGACGAAGTCGGCAGCGACAACCTGTTCCTGCAGTACGACGTCTACCACATGCAGCGTATGGAAGGCGAACTCGCCGCGACGCTGCAAAAGCACCTGCCGCGCATCGCCCATGTGCAAATCGCCGACAATCCGGGCCGCAACGAGCCGGGCACCGGCGAAATCAACTACCGCTTTTTGTTCCAGCACCTGGACCGCATCGGCTACGGCGGCTGGATCGGCTGCGAGTACAAGCCCAAGACCACGACCACCGCGGGTCTGGGCTGGCTCGCCACGCTCTGAACAACGACAACGACGCAACCCCAAACGGAGATTCGCATGGCCAAACTCGGATTCATCGGACTGGGCATCATGGGCACGCCGATGGCGGGCCACCTGCTCGCCGCCGGCCACGCCCTGTTCGTCCACACCCGCAGCCAGGTGCCGCAAACCCTGCTTGCCGCCGGCGCCCAGCCCTGCACAAACGGCGCCGACGTCGCGCGGCAGGCCGACATCGTGTTCACGATGGTGCCCGACACCCCGGACGTGGAAAAAGTGCTGTTCGCCCCCGGCGGCGTCGCCGAAGGTCTGAGCGCTGGCAAAACCGTGGTCGACATGAGCTCGATCGACCCGATCGCGACCAAAGACTTCGCCCGGCGCATCGAGGCGCTGGGCTGCGACTATCTCGACGCCCCGGTGTCCGGCGGCGAAGTTGGCGCCAAGGCCGCGAGCCTGACCATCATGGTCGGCGGCAAGCAAGAGGTGTTCGACAAGGTGCTGCCGCTGTTCCAGCTGATGGGCAAGAACATCACTTTGGTCGGCGGCAACGGCGACGGCCAGACCTGCAAGGTCGCCAACCAGATCATCGTCGCGCTCAACATCCAGGCCGTGGCCGAGGCGCTGCTGTTCGCCAGCAAGGCCGGGGCCGACCCGGCCAAGGTGCGGCAGGCGTTGATGGGCGGCTTTGCCGCCTCGCGCATTCTCGAAGTGCACGGCGAACGCATGGTCAAGCGCACCTTCCAGCCGGGCTTCCGCATCGAGCTGCACCAGAAAGACATCAACCTCGCGCTGTCCGGTGCGCGGCAGCTCGGGCTGTCGCTGCCTAACACCGCGATGGTGCAGCAGCTGTTTTCCGCCTGCGCCGCCAACGGCATGGCCGCGCTCGACCACTCGGCGCTGTGCCGCGCGGTCGAGCTGATGGGGCACCACACCATCGCCCCGGACGCCTGATCCGCCCGGCCGCTCGGTTGTCTGACTGATGAGCTTGCCCGACCCCGCCACGCAACCCGTCGCCTTTTTGCGCGCGTTGTTCGACGTCGCGGTCGCCCGCGCCCAGCCGGCGCAAGTGCTGCCGGCGCATCTGCCGCCGCCGCCCAAAGGGCGCACCGTCGTCGTCGGCGCCGGCAAGGCCAGCGCGGCGATGGCGCGGGCATTCGAAGCCGCGTGGCCGGTTGATGCGCCGCTGTCCGGGCTGGTGGTCACGCGCTACGGCTATGTGCCGCCTCAATGGCGCGAGCAGCCGCGGCGCATCGAACTCGTCGAAGCCGCACACCCGGTGCCCGACGCCGCCGGCGAAGCCGCCGCGCGGCGCATGCTCCAAACCGTGCAGGGCTTGAGCGAAAACGATTTGGTGATCGCGCTGATCTCGGGCGGTGGCTCGGCGCTGCTGCCGCTGCCCGCCGCGGGCCTGACCCTGGCCGACAAACAGCGCATCAACCGCGAGCTGCTGATGAGCGGCGCCACCATTGCCGAGATGAACTGCGTGCGCAAGCACCTCTCAGCCATCAAGGGCGGTCGGCTGGCCGCGGCCTGCGCCCCGGCGCCGGTGCTGACGCTGCTGATTTCCGACGTGCCCGGCGACGACCCGGACGTGATCGCCAGCGGCCCCACCGTGCCCGACCCCACCACCTGCGCCGACGCGCTGGCCATCATCACGCGTTACGGCATCGGCGTTCCGGACGCCATCCGCGCCGGGCTGCAAAGCGGCGCGCTCGAAACCCCCAAACCCGGCGATCCGGCGTTCGCCGGCAACCGGGTGGACATGATCGCCACCCCGCGGCAGATGCTGCAGGCCGCCGCCGCAGCCAGCGCGCAGGCCGGCGTGCCCGCGCACATCCTGGCCGACGACATGGAAGGCGAATCGCGCGACATCGCGCTGGCGCACGCCGCGCTGGCGCGCAGCGTCGCGCGCCACGGCACGCCGTTTCCCCGGCCCTGCCTGCTGCTGTCCGGCGGCGAAACCACCGTCAGCGTGCGCCCCGGCCAGACGCACGGCAAGGGCGGCCGCGGCACCGAATTCCTGCTCGCGCTGGCCCTGGCGCTGGACGGCGAGCCGGGCATCCACGCGCTGGCCGGCGATACCGACGGCATCGACGGCAGCGAAGACAACGCCGGCGCCTGGATCACCCCCGACACCCTGATCCGCGCCCGCGCCGCCGGCCTGAACCCGCGCGCCATGCTCGACGGCCACGACGCGTACACGCTATTTGCAGCGATTGGCGACCTGCTCGTCACCGGCCCGACCTACACCAACGTCAACGACTTTCGCGCGGTGTTGGTGCTTTAATCGGGCGCACGGTTCCGCAGGGCGGCTTGCTGAAACTTGAGGCACCTGTCTCGCCGGCATACTCGTCGACGCAAGGTTGGCTTGAGTCTCAGCCTCAAAGCATTTACTGGTTGTGGAAGTTATGGTTTTTCAATTGAACCTTGATTGCCCCCGAAAATCACCGATGCCAGAAGATGAAATTCTTTATCACTACACGAGCATTGCTGGCCTGAATGGCATTATCAACTCTCGTAAAATTTTGATTTGGGGTCAGGTCTAGCCTCGTAGCATGTTCTGGAGGATGCTACCGTTCTAGAGCTGCCCCCAAGATTTGATTGCGTTAGGGGTGGTTGAACATGGTGATAAAGACTGACCTCGCTTGCGCGAGTTGGCACGTTCGAGAACTCGGAAGACTGGATCACTCCAACCCCAGCACAGTTCCAACGAAATGCCCGCGGAAGCCGTCCAGCCGCTCCTTGACCTCGGCCTCAGACGCGCGGCCCGACGCCACATCATCCGCGCCAGCCATCACCGCCTTCGCCCACAGCAGCACGAACGCCGCGCCGACGCGCTCCATGTCCGTGTTCACATCCATCAGCTCGTCCGCGTCCGGGTCATGCGCGACGCGCACCACCATCCGCATCTGCCAGCGCACCCAATCCGCCCACGGCAACGGCTCGAACGCCGGGTCGCCGCCGGCCAAGATGCGCGCGAGCTTGCGGCACTCGTCGATCAGCAACTCCTTGGCGTTCTGAAAGCCCGGCTTCCCGGCATCAAACCCCGCCTTGATGCGCAGCACGTCGGCCCCGAGCTTGCGAAACAGCCCGTCCATCACGTTCGCATCGGCCAGCATCGGCCGGCTCGTGTGCGACGGTGGAAAAGTCTGTTGTTTGGACGGCATCTCTTCAGTCCCTCCTGTCTCCTGGAGCGTCGTGCTTCTCGCAGCTTAACAATGAAACTCCGGTCGAACGAGGCGGACACATCGAGTGCTTGGAAGTTATTGGTTCGGGGGATGTTGCGGAGGGTCCGCCAACACCCGGGTCTACTTTGGGGCAGAGCGGGTTCACCATGGAGGTTGCTGTGAGATCAGGCCGCGCGCGTTCTCGCTTTCCAAGTGCTCATGATGTTTCTCCCGGCTTGCACAAGTCACCTTCGCAGGCATCAGATGCTTTTCGAATAACATAACGTTACGAGATTTATCTGGCAATTTAAATTTAAGCCACCATAGGTGCCCCATGCCGAATATCATTTACGTCTTGACTAATGAAGCAATGCCTGGGTTGGTTAAAATAGGCCTTACTACCGATAGCGTCGAGTCTCGAATCGCCCAACTGAGTGCGCATTCGGGGGTTCCGTTGCCATTTGAGTGTTATTTTGCGGCCGAAGTGCAAGATTGCGCTAAACTTGAAAAGAAATTGCATCAGCTTTTCTCTGAAAGCCGGGTCAATCCAAAACGTGAGTTTTTTAAAGCAGAACCGGAAAAGGTTGTCTTGGCGATCAGCATTGGAGAGTTCAAGGAAATTACTCCCGGGGTTGTTGGAATAGACAAAGACGAACAACAGGCATTAGAGAAAGCAAAAGCGCGTCGTCCTCGTATCAAGCTTGAGGCTCTGGGCATTAATCCCGGTGACGTTCTCTCATGCTCCCGCGACGAGAGCATCACCGCTACCGTCGTTGAGGGTGGCAAGGTGAATTTCAACGGTGAAATATTAAGCCTCTCTGCCGCTGCGTTAAAAGCGCTGCACAATCTTGGTTATAAAACAATAGCGGCGAGTGGTTCTGAGTACTGGATGTTTGACGGGGAAACGTTGGACGAGCGCCGCAATCGCATGGAGGCGGAACAGTTTGATGAGGCGTCGACCGAAAATGTCTAAATAGGTTTCCGAAACACCCGCCTCGGCACAGCAAGAAAGTAATTATCGGGCAAATATTGGAAGTGTGGCTCAGCTCTGTATGTATTGCGCTATCGAGGTGGGAGAAGCCGCGGGTAAACATGTCTACCCTCAGCGCCCATTTCCGGGTTGCATGCTGAAACCCGCCGCGCCTGACGCGCTGGCATACTGCAACGCTCGCTTTAACAGGAGGTTGCCATGCCCTACGCATCCGCGCCCGACGATCCGTTGCGGCCGCCGCCGCCCCGGCGTATCGGCTGGCGGGTGGTGGTCGTGCTGATCGGGGTGCTGGCGGTGCTGGGTTACGTCAACCGTCAGCGTTTGCAGCAACTGACGCAGGCGTGGTTCGGCCATCCTGTTGCCGGGCAGGTGGCGGCGAGCGCTCCCGCCGCTCCGGCGCCGCGGCCGGGTGCGGATGGCAGTGCGCCGCAGCCTGCCGCCTCGGTGGCGTCGGCGCCCTTGCAAATCCCCGTCTCGACCGCGTCGCTGCCTGCGCTGCATGACAGCGACCCTCTGGTGCTGCGCGAGCTCGCCGCGCTGCTGACCAAGCCGGGGATGGACTGGCTGGTGCCGCACCGGCTCATCGTGCATTTCGTCGCCACGGTGGACAACCTCGGGCGGCAGACGGTTCAGCTGCAGGTCTGGCCGGTGCGTCCGCTGCCGGGCATGCTGCGCGTCACGGGGCAGGGCGACACGCTGGCGATTGCGCCGGCCAACGCGCAGCGCTACGTGCCTTATGTGAAGTTGCTCACTGCGATCGAACCGCAGCGGGCGGCGCAGGTGTATGTGCGGCTGTACCCGCTGTGCGAGCAGGCGTGGCGCGAGCTGGGGCACCCGAACAGCGCGTTCAACGACCGGCTGCTGGCCGTGCTCGGCAGTCTGCTGCGGGCGCCCGAGCCGCAGGGGCTGGTGCTGCTGCGCCAGCCCAAGGTGGCCTACACCTATGCCGATGCGGCGCTGGAGGCGGCGCCGGCCGGGCAGAAAATCCTCATGCGCATGGGGCTGGAAAACGAGCGCGCGGTCAAGGACTGGCTGAGTCGCTTCCGACAGGCGCTGCTGGCGCAGCTGCGTCCGGCAGCGAGCGCGCCAGCGCAATGAAGTTGCGCAGCGGCGGCTGCGGGTCGTCACGCCGCCACGCCAGCAGCACGTCCGTGCGGGCGTGCACGTCGCGCAGCGGACGGTAGGCGACGAAGGGCAGTTGCGCGCGCTGCATCGACGCGGCGACGATGCCCACTCCCAGCCCGGCGGAAATCAGCCCGATGAGGGTGGGCATTTCGTGCACTTCCTGCACGATGCGCGGGCTGAACCCGGCCTGCGCGCACAGCGCCAGCGTCTGCTCGCGCAGCCCCGAGCCCAGGCTGGCGCTGTAGAGCACGAAGGGCTGGTCGCGCAGGTCGGCGAGTTGCACCGCGTCGCGCGCGGCCAGCGGATGGTCGGCGTGGACGGCTGCGAGCAGCGGCTCGCGCTGCACCACCAGTGAGGCCAGCGCGGCGTGGCGCAGCGACGGCGTGTCGCGCAAGAACCCGAGGTCCAGGCGGTGCGACAGCAGATCGTCCACCTGCGCCTGTGAAGGTTGCTCGCGCAGGTCGAGCGTGACCTGCGGCCAGGCGGCGCGGTAGTCGCGCAGCAGCCGAGGCATGACGTCGGTGAACGGCATCGACCCGGCAAAGCCGATGGCCAGCCGCCCGGCCTCGCCGCGGCCGACGTGCCGGGTCTGCGCCACGGCGTGATCGACCGCGTCGAGGATGCTGCGCGCCAGCGGCAGCAGGGTGTCGCCCGCCGCGGTGCGCCGCACCCCGCCGCGGCCGCGGGTGAACAGCGCCACCCCCAGCTCGGCCTCCAGCGCCTGGATCTGCTGGCTCAGCGGCGGCTGCGATACATGCAGTCGCTGCGCCGCGCGGGAGAAATGCCGCTCCTCGGCAACGGCGACGAAGTAGCGCAAGTGGCGCAATTCCATATCGAATCCGAATCAAACGTTCGGGAAATGATATTTCACATATCAAATCAGCCCATCTAAGCTGTGTGATGTGTCGCGTTGCGCGACGTCTGTATCGTTCGGCATGTCCACCACGACCCTTCCGCCTGCCACGGCTCCCGCGCATCCGCCGGAGTGGCTACGCCGCGCCGCCGTCACGGCGGCGGGCATGTGCGCGTTTTTCACCATGTACGTCACGCAGGGCCTGCTGCCCAGCCTGCAGTCGGTGTTTCACGCCAGCGTGGCCGAACTCAGCCTGACCATCACCGTCACCACCCTGGCGGTGGCGCTGGCGGCGCCGTTTTCCGGCATTGCCGCAGATCGCTTCGGCCGTAAGCAGGTGCTGCTGGCGTCGCTCGCCGGGCTGGCGCTGTCCACCGCGCTGGCGGCTACCGCCGACACCCTGCACGGCCTGCTGCTGTGGCGCGCCATCGAAGGGCTGTGCATCCCCGGCGTGTTCACTGCCACGGTGGCGTACATCAGCGAGGAATGGCAGGCGTCTGACGCGCCGGCGGTGACGGCGCTGTACATCGCCGGCTCGGTGGCCGGGGGTTTTTGCGGCCGCTTCATCGCCGGCATGGTGACGGCGCATGCCGGCTGGCAGGCGGCGTTCGTCGCGCTGGGCGCGGTGAACTTCGGCCTGTTGCTGCTCATCGCCCGCGGGCTGCCGCCGTCGCGCCGGTTCCACGCCAGCCGCGGCGGGCTGGGCGCGGCGCTGGCCGGGTTCGCGCCGCATCTGCGCAACCCCAAACTGCTGGGCACCTACGCCATCGGCTTTGGCATTCTGTTCTCGCAGGTCTGCACCTTCACCTATGTGAGCTTTCACCTTGCCGCCGCGCCCTACCACTTCGACCTCAAAGACCTGAGCCTGCTGTTCACCGTCTATCTGGTGGGCATGGTGGCCACGCCGCTGGCCGGCAAGCTGGCCGCGACCTTTGGTAAACGCCCGGTGTTCGTCTGCGCCGTGATCCTGGGCAGCGGCGGCATGCTGCTGACCCTGCTCGCTCCGGTATGGGCCATCGTGCTCGGGCTCACGCTGAGTTCGGGCGGGGTGTTCATCGCCCAGTCGATGGCCACGTCGCAGGTGCCCACCTTCGCCCGGCAGGCGCGCTCGTCGGCGGTCGGGCTGTACGTGCTGTGCTACTACCTGGGCGGCAGCGTCGGCGCCTTCGGCCCGGCGTGGGTCTGGGCGCACGCGGGCTGGGCGGGATGCGTGGCGCTGGTGCTGGCGGCACAGCTGGCCATCGGCACGGCGGCGTGGGTGCTATGGGGTCAGGTCTAGCCTGATAGCATGTTCTGGGCGCGGATGCTGCTTGTCTGCACCTGACTCAAGAGTGAATCCTTCTCGCAACCTGTTTGCGCAATCCATCAGGTCCAGCAGTTTTTGTGGGTCGATCTGCTGGCGGGTGCGATCAGCAAGTATGCCAATGCTGGTCAGCACCAACACGTCCTTTTCCATGTCGACGCCAACCCCGTCGGGCACCTGTCGCAAGATGGTGGCAAGCCGGGGAAGCCACGCAGGCGCGACCCCTTGTCCGACATGGAAAACCCGATAGCGGCGGTCGAAGTCCTGATCGCCCAGAACCCAACGCTTGGCTCCGGGACTATCCATCGCGTCAGCACAGGCGTCCTGGAGGTATTTCATCCAGCCGGATGTGTGCGGAACGCCTTCGACATGGACCCTGGGTAAATCCAGCGTCTCTGAAACCAGACAAACCAGCAGCCAGGCCGCGCCACTGGCCTTGCCGCTGGCGCTGGAAAACCGGTAGTCACAGACATAGACCCGATCCTCTCCAGTCGCCTGACGGCGATAGAGATGGAGCAGCAATCGCTTGCCGTGATGCCGCGGATGGGTGATTCGCAAGCGCTTTTCCAGCGCGTCCTTTTCGGCCTCATCCGCCGGTTCAAACCCGATGGGCAGCAGGACGGCATCCAGCTTTTTCCGCCACCGGCCGGCATCGCTGACAGTGAGGTACAAAAACAGACCGGCCAGGGCAGCCAGTCCCGCAAGGACCGCCAGGGCGACCGTGATGTTGCTCATTGATCCTCCTGCGGCGGCAGGGCAGTGGGGTCAGCGGCGGCAGTGGGGTCAGGTCTAGCTCGATAGCATGTTCCGGGCGTGCATGCTACGTTTCTAGACCTGACCCCCAATCAAATCAGCCGCGCGATGACGTAGGCCAGCAGCGACAGCAGCACGCTGGAGCCGAAGGGGAACAGCCACACCCGGCCGAACAGGCGGACGCGCAGGTCCAGCGGCATTTTGCCGATGCCGAAGCGTTCCAGGTGCGGTAGCAGCGCGGAAAACACGATCGAGGCGAGGATGAAGACGATGAGCCAGCGCATCGACTCAGCCTACAGGGTGTGGGTGCGGTCGCCGCGGGCGAAGCCGTGCAGGGCGTGGGCATCGACACCGCGGCCCAGGGCGATGACCTTGAACAGCTCGCCCATTTCGCTTTCGCCCAACAGTTTGTTCACCGCCGCGGTCTGCCGCAGGTAATGCGAGCCGCCGGGCGCGGCCGTGGCCTGACACAGCGCCGCGGCGCTGCTCGGGGCCACGGGCGGCGGCCCGGCGGCGAATTCTTCGGCCACCAGATCGAGCAGGCCGCAGTTCATCAGGAAGTTGGCTTGGCTGGTGTAGCCCAGCACGTCCAGCCCGGCGTCCTGCGCCGCCAGCGCTACGGCGGTGAAATCGACGTGCGCGGTGATGTCGGCCAGGCCGGGCCAGAGCAGCACGTCGTCGAGCGCGCGGTGGCGGTAATGCGCGCGCAGCGTGCCCATGTGGCGTTGCGGGTGGTAGTACTCGTGCTGCGGAAAGCCGTAATCGATGAACAGCGCCACGCCGCGCCTCAGCCGCTCGGCCAGGGTGCGGATGAAGGCCAGCGCATGCGGGTGGATTTCGGTCACGCTGCCTGGCGGCAGCGCCTGCGCCTGCGGGTCGGGCGGCTGTAGGGTGGTGGGGCGGTCGGCGAACACCAGGTCGTCGCCCTCCTGCGTCACGCCGCGTTCCATCCAGCCGCCGGGGTGTTTGCTCAGCAGCTTGACCGGCATGGCGTCGAGCACTTCGTTGCCCAGCACCACGGCGTCGAAGCGTTCGGGCAGTCGGCTCCACCACTGCACGCGGTCGGCCAGATGCGGCACGGCGCGCTGCAGCGTGTCTCTTTGCCGGTGTTTGAGCGCACCGGAGACTTCGACGATGGCGTACTGCCGCGGCGCGCAGCCCAGCCGGTCGAGCTCGCCCAGCACCTGCACGGCGAGCTGGCCCGAGCCGGCGCCGAATTCGACCACGCTGTCCAGCGCCGCCTGCTGCAGCACCCGCGCCACCTGCGCGGCGATGGTGCGGCCGAACAGCGGCGACAGCTCGGGGGCGGTGACGAAGTCGCTGTCGCTGCCGAAATCGCCGAACTGCCCGACCTGCCCGGTGTAATACCCCAGCCCCGGGGCGTACAGCGCCTGCTGCATGTAGGCGTCGAACGGCAGCCAGCCGCCGCCGGCGTGCAGCGCGGCCCGCAGTTGCGCCAGCAGTTGCGCGCTGCGCTCCAGCGCGAGTGGGGCGGGGGCCGGTAGACTTGTCGGCTGTTCGTTCATCAGGCCATTTTAGAAAGCATGTCCGGCGCTGCTCCATCTTCTGCCCGTTCCCGTCCGGTTGCGCTGGTCACGGGGGCGGGGCACCGCGTCGGCCGCGAAATCGCCCTGCATCTGGCCGCGCACGGCTGGGACGTGGCCGTGCACTATCACCGCTCGGCGCAGGCCGCTGCCGCCGTGTGCGCGCAGGCGCGGCACGGCGGCGCGCAGGCGCAGGCGGTGTGTGCCGATCTGCACGACGCCACGGCGGTGCAGCAGCTGCTGCCGCAGGCGGTGGCTGCGCTCGGCCGGGTCGATGCGGTGGTGAACAACGCCTCGCTGTTCGAGTATGACGACGCGCAGCAGTTGCGCGCCGAGACCGCGCTGCGTCACTACCAGGTCAACGCCATCGCCCCTGTGCTGCTGGCGCAGGCGCTGCATGCGCACCTCGCCCGCCGCGGGGCGCAAGGCTGTGTGGTCAATCTGCTCGATCAAAAGCTGTTCAACCCCGATCCGGACTATCTGTCGTACACCCTGGCGAAAGCTGCGCTGCAGGCGGCCACCGTGGCGCTGGCGCAGGCGCTGGCGCCGGTGCTGCGGGTGGTGGGAGTGGCCCCGGGGTTGATGCTGCCCTCCGGGCCGATGACCGCCGACGAATTCGCCCGCGTGCATGCCTGCACGCCGTTGCGCCGCGGCAGCACCCCGCTGGACGTGGCGCAGGCGGTGCTGTTTGCGCTGCAGGCGCCGGCGGTCACCGGCACCACGCTGCTGATCGATGGCGGCCAGCACCTCGCCGGCTGCGGGCGCGACGTGTTGTTCGTCGCCCGCGGCCAGGCGTCCTGAAACTTTGTCGAAAGTCTCTCCATGTACAGTGCCCTGTCGCACCCTGCCTTGCGCGCCTGCCGCCGGCTGTTCCTGAAAAACTACGAGGTGCAGATCAACATCGGCGTGCACGAATTCGAAAAACGCGGCGAGCAGCGCGTGCTCATCAATGTCGATCTGTTCGTGCCGCTGGCCATGTCCACCCCGCAGCAGGACAAACTCGACGAGGTGGTCGATTACGACTTCATGCGCCGCGTCATCGCCGCGCGCGTGGCGCAGGGACACATCCATCTGCAGGAAACCCTGTGCGACGACGTGGCGCGCATCATGCTCGAACACCCGCGGGTGCGCGCGGTGCGCGTGTCGACCGAAAAACCCGACGTCTACCCGGATTGCGACGGTGTGGGCGTCGAAGTGTTCCATGTGAAGGATTTGCAGCCATGAACCCCGCTCCCGATTCCGCCGCCGCCACCGCCGCCGATGCGCGCGCGGCGCAGAAAGCCGCGTTCGAGAACAACAAACTGGCCAAGCGGCTGCACCGCCTGGTCGGCCAGGCCATCGTCGATTTCAACATGATCGAACAGGGCGACCGCGTGATGGTTTGTCTGTCGGGCGGCAAGGACAGCTACGGCCTGCTCGACATCCTGCTCAACCTGCGCCAGCGCGCGCCGGTGGATTTCGACGTCATCGCCGTCAATCTCGATCAGAAGCAACCCGGCTTTCCCGCGCACGTCCTGCCCGAGTACCTGCAGCGCCGCGGCGTGCCGTTTCACATCGAGGAGCAGGACACGTATTCCATCGTCAAGCGGGTGATCGAACCGGGCAAGACCACCTGCGGGCTGTGCTCGCGGCTGCGCCGCGGCATTCTCTACCGTGTCGCCGGGGAGCTGGGCGCGACCAAAATCGCCCTCGGCCACCACCGCGACGACATTGTCGAAACCTTTTTCCTCAACCTGTTTTTCAGCGGCAGGATCAAGGCCATGCCGCCCAAGCTGGTGAGCGACGACGGCAAACACGTGGTCATCCGCCCGCTGGCATACGTGGCCGAGGCCGATCTGGCGCGCTGGGCGCAGGTGCGCGGTTTTCCGCTCATTCCCTGCAGCCTGTGCGGCAGCCAGGACAACGCGCAGCGCAAACAGGTCAAGGCCATGCTGCAGCAGTGGGAGCGCGAGCATCCGGGCCGGGTGCAAAACCTGTTCAACGCGCTGTCGCAGGTCGTGCCCTCGCACCTGCTCGACCGCGGGCTGTTCGATTTCGCCACGCTCAAGGCCAGCGGCGTGCCCGATCCGCAGGGGGACGTGGCGTTCGATCCGCTCGACAGCGCCGCCACGTCATGCGCTGGCGCCGGCGAACTCGCGGGCGCACAATCCATCCAATGGATGTAGTCTGCGTCAACGCGACCGATTCCCTCTGCGCCGGAGCCGTCACCATGCCCCTGTCCGTTTTGCCGTCGCAGCGCTGGCCAGCGGCGCGTGTGCTCGCGCTGCTGGCTGTCGTGCTGCTGCTGGGCGGCTGCGCCAGCCTGACCGGTCTGCGCACCACGGTCATCACCCCGCACCCGGCGCCGCAGGCGCTGGTGGGCGCCAGGGTGCAGGTGCAGGCGGCGCCGTCGAACGCCGACAGCGCAGACGCCGCCACCCTGCAGACTGCCGTGGTCGATGCCCTGGCGCAGGCCGGCATGGTGCCGCTGCTGGGCCAGCCTGCGCCGTACACAGCGCGTTACGACTACAAAGTCCGGCTCGATTTGCTGGCCACCTACGGCCCGTCGGTCTGGCCGCCGCCGGTGCTGCTGCCCAACGGGACGGTGTACTTTCCCGGCGGGTATTGGGGCTGGGGCGGAGGCTGGTTCGGCTGGATGCCGCCGCCGAATTATTACGAACGCAGCCTGACGCTGGAAATCCGCGACACCGCTACCGGCGCGCTGGTGTGGCAGTCGCACGCCCGCACGGGTGGCTACCAGCGCGATCTGGCGTCGGTCGCCGTGCCGCTGGCGCAGGCGGCGCTGCACGGCTTCCCGGCAGAGTCGGGCGAGCACAAAATCGTCTTCCCGCGCTGAGCGCGGCGCCGCCTGCGGTTGGCCGCGCGCGGCGCGGTCAGTTCAGAAACAGCCGGGTGGCGGGATTGTCGGTTTCCTCGGCCCACTGGTAGCCGAGCTGCTGCAGGAACTGGCTGAACGCCTTTTTGTCCGCAGGCGGCACCTGGATGCCGACGAGCACATGGCCGCTGTCGCCGCCTTGGTTGCGGTAGTGGAACAGGCTGATGTTCCACGCCGGACTGAGGGCGTCGAGAAAGCGCAGCAGCGCGCCGGGGCGCTCGGGAAAGTCGAAGCGCAGCAGCCGCTCGTTCACCGCCATGCTCTGCCCCTGCGCGTCGCGCGGGGCCGGGCCGCCGACCAGGTGGCGCACGTGCACCTTGGCGAGTTCGTTGTCGGTCAGGTCGAGCACGCCGTAGCCCGCGCGCTCGAAGGTCTGCGCCATTTTTTGCGCGTCGTCGCGGCCGTTGATGCTCAGGCCGACGAACACATGTGCCGCCTCCGGCCCTTTGATGCGGTAGGTGAATTCGGTGACGCTGCGCGCGCCAATCAGGCCGCACAGCCGGCGAAAACTCCCCGGACGTTCGGGAATGGTCACGGCAAACAGCGCCTCGCGCGCCTCGCCGACTTCGGCACGCTCGGCGACGAAGCGCAGGCGGTCGAAGTTCATGTTCGCACCGCAGGTCACGGCCACCAGCGTCTCGCCCTTGAGCCTGTGCGTGGCGGCGTACTGCTTGAGCGCGGCCACCGCCATCGCCCCCGACGGTTCGAGCACGCTGCGCGTGTCTTCGAACACGTCCTTGATCGCGGCGCTGACCGCGTCGGTGTCGACGACGACGAAATCATCGACCAGCTCGCGCACCAGGCGGAAGGTTTCCTTGCCCACCTGCTTGACCGCCGTGCCGTCGCAGAACAGACCGACTTCGGCCAGGGTGACGCGCCGCCCGGACTGTACGCTGCGCAGCATGGCGTCGGAATCCACCGTCTGCACGCCGATGACCCTGATCTCCGGGCGCACCGCCTTGATGTACGCCGCCACCCCGGAAATCAGCCCGCCGCCGCCGATGGCGCAGAACACCGCGTGGATCGGCGCCTGGTGCTGGCGCAGGATTTCCATGGCGATGGTGCCCTGCCCGGCGATCACGTCCGGGTCGTCGAACGGGTGGACGAAGGTCAGCCCCTGCTGCTCCTGCAGCGTCAGCGCGTGTGCGTAGGCGTCGCTGTAGCTGTCGCCGTGCAGCACGATGTCCACGCTGGCGCCGCCGAAGGCACGCACGGCGTCGATTTTCACCTTCGGCGTGGTCGCCGGCATGACGATCACCGCGCGGCAGCCCAGCCGGTGCGCCGCCAGCGCCACCCCCTGCGCGTGGTTGCCCGCCGAGGCGCAGATCACCCCGCGCTGACGCTCGGCCTCGCTCAGCCGTGCCATTTTGTTGTACGCCCCGCGCAGCTTGAAGCTGAACACCGGCTGAGTGTCCTCGCGTTTGAGCAGGACCTTGTTGTGCAGCCGGCGTGACAGATTGCGCGCCGGCTCCAGCGCCGACTCGATGGCCACGTCGTACACCCGTGCGGTCAAAATGCGCTGCAAATAGTCGGTATGCTTTGCGGCCATCGCCTCGTCCTCGGAAAAAAGCCGATTTTATGAGCCGCCACCCCGCGTCCCCGTGGAGCACCGCATGCCGCTGACGGCAGGCGGCTGGCTGTTGAACGCGCATCTGGCGTGGCAGGCGCTGCTGCACGCCGCCAGCGGCCCCGGCGGGCTGGTGGTGCTGGCCGTGCTGAGTTTTGCCGCTGCCACGCTGATCCCCTTCAGCTCGGAGGCCGTGCTGCTCGTCGTCGTTGCCGCGCAGCCGCAGCACACCGCGCTCGCGCTGATCGTGGCCACGCTGGCCAACACCGCCGGCGGCATGACCACTTACGCTCTGGGCCGCTGGGCGCGGCGCTGGCAGACACCCGATGCCTGGCGCTGGGCGCCTCGGGTGCAGCGCTGGGGCGCGCCGCTGACCGCGCTGGCCTGGGCGCCGGCAATCGGCGACGCACTGGTGGCCGCGGCAGGCTGGCTGCGCATCGACGCCCGGGCCTGCGCGGCGTGGATGCTGCTCGGCCGCGGCCTGCGCTACGCCGCGGTCGTCGGCTTGGCTTGGCTGGTTTGACGGCGAGGACGCAAAAAAGCAAAAAAATACCCGGGCGGAAATCGATCGGCCCGGGTAAGAATCCACCAAAGGAGGAGGTGGAGGAGACAAACGGTGCGTCGCAACCGACGCATGCGCACATATTAGAAGATGCTTATAAACTTTTCCAGCCACTGCCTGCAGTGGGGGATTGTCCTGCGCGGCGATAAAAACCTTTTTGAATCAATCAGTTGAATGCTGTTTCTGCCCTCCGGTCGCCGCCAGCTGCATGACGTCGAGGGCAAAAAACGCAATGAAATTGATGAAAATCAAGAGGCATCCGAATTGCCCTGCGCCCAAGTCTTGCGCCGATCCCCTGTCGAGGCGCTGACCCCGGCGGCGGCGCCGCATGCTCCCGTGCGGTGGGCGCCAGCCCGCAGCCGGGTTTGACGCACAATGCGGCGCGTACGCAACGACCTGTCAACGAAAGGAAACCGCGATGCAATGCACCGTGCAATGGGAGGGTGAGGGCGGCATGGCCTTCACCGCACAGACCGAAACCGGCCACACCGTGCGCATGGACGGCGCCCCGGCCAGCAGCCCCGGCGAGCCCGGCGGCCACGACCTCGCCCCCAGACCGATGGAGCTCGTGCTCGCCGGCACCGGCGGATGTACCGCGTACGACGTGGTCTATATCCTGAAAAAAGCCCGGCAGGACGTGCGCGGCTGCAGCGTGCGCCTGGACGCCGAGCGCGCCCCTACCGACCCCAAGGTGTTCACCCGCATCCACATGCACTTCACCGTCACCGGCCGCCAACTCAACCCCGACATGGTGCAGCGCGCGGTCGAGCTCTCGCACAGTAAATACTGCTCGGCGAGCGCGATGCTGGAGAAGACGGCGCAGATCAGCGTTTCGGTGGAGACCATCGACAGCGAAAGCGGTCAACCGAATGATGGAATGAACTGTTGCTGATGCGCGACAAAAGGGTATTGTCCATATACATATTGGAGTATCTCGTCATAGAAATGCGCAAATTGAACGGTTAGATTTGCGCAAGGCACGCAAGATGCCCTTCGTCAAACACCTCACCCACTTGCGAACTGGAGATGCAATGAAAAAAACCCTTCTGGCTATCGCCCTTCTCGGTGCCTTCAGCGGCGCCGCGATGGCTGCTGACAACGTGCAGCTTTACGGCATCATCGACCTGGGCGTCGAACACCTCAGCTATGACAACACCAGTGTGAACCGTCTGGGCTCCGGAGCGCAGTCCACCTCGCGGATCGGCGTCAAGGGCACCGAAGACCTCGGCGGCGGCCTCAGCGCGTTCTTCACCGCCGAAACCGGTTTCTGCGCGAACGGGAATGATTCCGGGGGCAACACTGTCTATAAAGGTACCAGTCAAGGCGCCCAGTACTCGGCTGGCACCAGTTATTGCTCCGGCGGCAACTTCATGGGCCGCCTCAGCGTGGTTGGCCTCAAAGGCGACTTCGGCACACTCCAGATGGGCCGCTTCTATTCGTTCAATTACACCGCAGCGACGCAAATCGATCCCTTCGGCACGGGCATGACCGGAACGGTGAAGAACATCGATCCGGCGTCGAACAACTACACCCGAGTGTCGCAAGGGCTGGCCTACGTCACGCCGAATTTCGCCGGCTTCACCGGGGGCTTGGCCTACGCTTTCGGTGGCCAGCCGGGCAGCACGTCGAACGGTCAGGCGTATGAGCTCAACCTGAGCTACAAAAATGGCCCGCTGATGTTGGGTGCCGACTACCTGCACCACAACTTCACGGCGTCTGGCACCTTCAATCCGTATACCGGCCTGGCCAAAGAATTCGGACCGAACGCTACGGTGCCGAGCAGCGGTTATTTCACCAACAAGGTCTCGGAAATTTACGGCAGCTACGACTTCGGCATTGCCAAGATCAGCGCGATGTACTCGTGGCAGAAGTACGGCGATGGCCTGGTTTACACCGGGACCAACCAGGCGCCGGATCTGCGGGTGTGGATGCTGGGCGCGACGGTGCCGGTCGGGCCGGGTAGCGTGCTTGCCTCCTACGGTCAGCGTAAAGACAACAACCTGAGCGGCACCAAGGTGAAGCAGTACGCCATCGGCTACACCTACCCGATGTCCAAACGCACCAATCTCTATACCTCGTACGCCCATATCAGCAACGATGCCAACGTCGATCAGTACGTCGGCGACAACGGCATCAATGCTGCCGGATCGATGGGCGGCCAGAGCTCCAGCGGCTTCGTCGTCGGCATCCGTCATCAGTTCTGATCGGCGTCGCCGTCACCAGAGGCCGCCACGGGCGGCCTCTTTTTTGTCCTCCAGACCCTCGGGTTGACCCTGAGACGCTGTTTTTGTTGCGTTGCCCCAACAAATCGGCTCGAATCCGAAGGTTCTTGCCGCCGGCCTTTGCGTGCGGCGGCGATCTTTGTTGAAATAGCCATAGCTCCTCAACAGGAGTCGGCTTAAACACAACAGTTTTTGTGTCAGGCAGGCCCGGCTCCCGGGCAGGTTGTTTCAACAAATCTCTGGAGATGTACTCATGAAAAAAACTCTCTTGTCGCTGGCTCTGTTCGGCGCATTCAGCGGCGCCGCGATGGCCGCTGACAACGTCCAGCTCTACGGTATCGTCGACCTCGGCGTCGAGCACCTGACGTTCAACAACCAAAGCGTCAACCGCCTCGGCTCCGGCATCCAGTCCGGCTCGCGTATCGGTTTGAAGGGCACGGAAGATCTGGGCGGCGGCCTGAAGGCTGTGTTCCAGTTGGAAACTGGTTTCTGCGCCAACGGCAACACCGCTAATCCTTACACTGGGACGAGCACCAGTCAGGGGCCGCAATTCTCAGCTGGTGGCAGCTACTGCACTGGCGGCCAGTTCATGGGCCGCACCAGCATGGTTGGTCTGGCAGGTGACTTTGGTACCGTGGCTGCGGGTCGGATTTACTCCCCCTACTTCAACACCTTGGCGGCTGCAGATCCGTTCGGTGCTGGCCTGACGGGCTCGCTGACCAACATTGACCAAACCGCCATTACCTACGTTCGCGTATCGCAGGCTGCGGCTTACATCACGCCGAATTTCTCTGGCTTCCAGGGGACTCTGGCCTATCTGTTTGGCGGCCAACCTGGCGATAGCTCGAATGGTCGCGCCTACTCTGCGGCTCTGACCTACAACAATGGGCCCATTTCTGCCGGTGGTAGCTATACGAATCACAACCTGACCACGGGTCCTGGCAGCTCGTATGTGACCAACAAGATCTGGAATCTCTATGGTTCATACGACTTTGGTATCGCCAAGCTGGCTGCTTACTACTCTGATGCCAAATATGGCGTCCCCGGTGTTGATGAGCTGGTCACCGGCACGCAGAATTCTGAGTGGAAGACTTGGATGCTGGGCGCGACCGTGCCGGTTGGCCCGGGTGCAGTCCTTGCCTCCTACGCTCGCACCAAAGACGCCAACCTGAGCAACACGACCGCGAAGCAGTACGCGATTGGCTATACCTACGCGCTGTCCAAGCGCACCAACCTGTACACCTCGTACTCGCACATCACCAACGATTCGAACGTTGCCTACCTCGTGGGCGATGCGACGGCCGCGGGTGTTGGCTCGAATGTGGCGGTTGGTGCTGGTTTGTCGGGTCTGGCCGGTGGCCAATCCTCCAGCGGCTTCGCCCTGGGCATCCGCCACCAGTTCTAATCAGCGCAAGCTGTCTGGAATTTGCTTCACAAGCCGCCTTCGGGCGGCTTTTTTGTGGCCTTCGGGCGGCTTTTTGCGTCTGGCTTGCGTCTGGCGGCTGCGGCTTGACGATGCGGGGGGCAGGGCTGGCATACTCGCAGGCGAAAGGAGAATGTTCCATGCACATCGTGCTTGCAGTCGATGGGTCGGAGTACAGCGTGCGTGCGGCGCAGGTGTTGGCGCGGCATGCCGGGCTTTACCGGGAGCCGCCGCGGGTCACGCTGTTGACGGTGGCGCTGCCGATCGGCACGCCGCTGGCCCGGGCGCAACTCAGCCGGGAGACGCTGGAGGCGTATTACCGCGACATGGGGCGGCAGGCGCTGACGCCGGCGCGCGGCGTGCTGGAAGAAGCCGGGCTGGCGTTCGACGAGCAGGTGGTCGTCGGCGACCCGGCCGAGCAGATCGCCGCCGCGGTGCGGCGCCTGCAGCCCGATCTGTTGGTCATGGGCACGCATGGCCATTCTGCGCTCAAGGGCTTTGTCATGGGGTCGGTGGCCGCCAAGGTCATGGCAGCAACGTCCGTGCCGCTGCTGCTGGCGCGCTGAGCCGCGGATTTCGCCGGTCGCGGCTAGCCTCGCCTGCGGCAAGGCAGGTGGCAGAACGCTCCAGGAGGACTACAGTTCCAACTGCCCGGCCTGATGCGCGGGCGCCCGGCTGGCGGCGTGCGCCAGCCGGATCACAACATGAATCGTTCACTGGAGACATCATGGCAAACCCTTTTTCTGCCACCGCGGACCGCGCCCCGGTCTGCTCCCTGTCCTACCTTCATCCGCAGCCCGACAGCCCGTGGCTGACCTATCTGGCGCAGGTGGACCGCGTCTTGCCCCACCTCGGCCCGCTGGCGCGCTGGGGGGAGACGCTCAAGCGGCCCAAGCGGGCGCTGATCGTCGATGTGCCGATCGAAATGGACGACGGCAGCGTGCAGCATTTCGAGGGCTACCGCGTGCAGCACAATCTGTCGCGCGGACCGGGCAAGGGCGGAGTGCGCTACCACCCGGGTGTCACGCTGGAGGAGGTGATGGCGCTGGCGGCGTGGATGACCATCAAGAATGCCGCGGTCGGTCTGCCCTATGGCGGCGCCAAAGGCGGTATCCGTGTCGAGCCCTCGCGGCTGTCACGCAAGGAACTGGAGCGGCTGACGCGGCGCTACACCAGTGAAATCGGCATCATCATCGGGCCGCAGCAGGACATCCCGGCGCCCGACGTCAACACCAACGCGCAGATCATGGCGTGGATGATGGACACGTATTCGATGAACATCGGCGCCACCGCCACCGGCGTGGTCACCGGCAAGCCGATTCCGCTGGGCGGCTCGCTTGGCCGGGTGAAGGCCACCGGGCGCGGGGTGTTCGTCACTGGTAGCGAAGCCCTGCGCCGCATGGGGTTGGACGTCAAAGGCCTGCGCATCGCCATCCAGGGCTTCGGCAACGTCGGCGGTACGGCGGCTGAGCTGTTCGCCCAGGCCGGCGCGCGCATCGTCGCGGTGCAGGATCACACCGGGACGGTGGTTCACGAAGGCGGTCTGGATGTGGCCGCGCTGGCCCGCCACGTTGCCGCACACGGTGGTGTGGGCGGATTCGACGGCGGTCAGGCCATCGGCGCCGAAGACTTCTGGGCGGTTGGCTGCGACGTGCTCATCCCGGCAGCGCTCGAAGGCCAGATCACCGCCGAGCGGGCGGAAAAGACCACCGCGCGGCTGGTGCTCGAAGGGGCGAACGGCCCGACGCTGCCCGCGGCGGACGACGTGCTCGCCAGCCGCGGCATCCTGGTCGTGCCCGACGTGATTTGCAACGCTGGCGGGGTGACGGTGTCGTATTTCGAGTGGGTGCAGGATTTTTCCAGCTTTTTCTGGGACGAGGACGACGTCAACATGCGGCTGGACAAAATCCTTGGCAACGCCTTGGCGCGCATCTGGGACACCGCGGACCGCCTGCACATCACCCTGCGCACCGCGGCCTTCGTCGTCGCCTGCGAGCGCGTGCTGCAGGCGCGGGAGGAGCGCGGGCTCTACCCCTGAAGCCGCATCACGGCTTGGGGGCGACGGCGCCGGCGTCCTCGCGCAGCGTGGGGGAGGCTGGCAGCGCAGGCTTGTTCCACGCCGCGCGCAGGCCGTCGAGCAGATACACCGCCAGCCCGGCCCACACCAGACCGAAGCCGACGAGCTTGGCCGTGGCGAACGGTTCGTGGTAGAGCCATACCCCCAGCGCGAGTTGCAGGCTGGGGGTGATGTATTGCAGCACGCCCAGCAGTGCCATCGACAGCCGCCGCGCCCCGGCGGCAAACAGCAGCAGTGGCACCGTGGTCACCGGTCCGGCGGCGATGAGCAGCAGGCGGGTTTGCACGTCGGCGCCGGCGAAGGCGTTTTGCCCGTGCACGCCGAGCCAGTCCAGATACGCCAGCGCCAGCGGAAACAGCACCGCGGTCTCTACCGCCAGCCCTTCGAGCGCGCCCAGCGGCGCGGTTTTGCGCAGCAGCGCGTAGCTGCCAAAGGTCAGCGCCAGGCTCAGGCTGATCCACGGGATGTGCCCGACTTCCAGCGCCATCACCGTCACCCCGGCGGCGGCAATGCCCAGCGCCGTCCACTGCAGGCCGCGCAGCCGCTCGTGCAGCAGCAGTGCACCCAGCGCGACGTTGACCAGCGGGTTGATGTAATAGCCCAGACTGGCGTCGACGACGTGGTTGCTGTTGACCGCCCAGATGTAAATGCCCCAGTTGCCCGACAGCAGCAGCGCGCTGAGCGCAAAGCGCGCCAGCACCAGCGGCTGCTGGCGCAGCACGCGCAGCCAGGCCCAGCGCCGCAGCACGGCCAGCAGCACGACCACCAGCAGCAGCGACCACACCATGCGGTGCGCCAGGATTTGCAGCGACGGCACCGTGTCCAGTGCCTTGAAGTACAGCGGAAACAGCCCCCAGATGACGTAGGCGGCCAACGCGTAGAACACGCCGGAATTCATGTGAACGGTCTTTTGTGTTGTGCAAAACGACCGGCCGCCCCACGGGCGGCCGGAACAACCGTCACTGTACACGGCCGCCGCCGCCCGCGCTGTCCCGGGGACAAGGCAGCGGCGGCGTCACTCAATAGGCGTGCTCGGCGTGGGCGTCGATCTTGCCGCGGAACACGATGTACTGATAGACGTTGTACGTGATCATCACCGGGATGAGCATGCCGATGCCGATGAGCATGAACACCAGCGTGCTGCTGTCGGACGCGGCCTGGTCGATGGTGACCGAGCCGGGAACGATGGAGGGATACCAGGTGGCGGCCAGTCCGGCGAAAGAGAACAGGAAAATCAGCACGGTCCAGACGAACGGCGCCACTTCTGCGCGGCGCCTGAGCGCGCGCAGCAGCATGACAAAGCTCAGTCCCGCCAGCGCGGGAAGGATGGCGAAAAAGTACACGTTCGGCGCCGTCAGCCAGCGGGCGAAAATCGCCGGGTATTGCAGCGGCGTCCACACCGTGACCACGAGGCCTGCGGCCAGCATGATCCAGGCGAGCAACTCGCCGCGGCGGTAGCAGCCGCTTTGCATGTCATCCCGTGTCTTGATGATGAGGTAGGTCGAGCCGAGCATCGAGTAGCCCGCGACCACACCGAGCACGACGATGAGGCTGAACGGCGAAACGAAGTCCCAGACGCTGCCGCTGAACACCCCAGCGCTGACCTTGATGCCTGCCAGCAGCCCGCCCAGTGCGAACCCCTGAGCCACCGCGGCCAGCAGGCTGCCCAGGCCGAACATCGCGCCCCAGAACGCCTTGCGCTGCGACAACTCGTGAAACTCGAACGACACGCCGCGCAGCATGAAGCCGAGCAGCATCAGGATGATGGGGATGTATAGCCCGTGCAGCACCGTGCCGTAGGCCAGCGGAAAGGCGCCGAACAGCGTGCCGCCGATGACCACCAGCCAGGTTTCGTTGGCGTCCCAGATGCTGCCCAGGCTGGCCATCATCACGCTGCGGCGGCGCTCGTCGGCAAACAGCGATAGCACGCCGACGCCGAGATCGAAGCCGTCGAGCACGACGTAAAACACCATGAACAGGCCGATGATGAAAAACCACACCGTGGCCAGGATGTGGTGCAGCTGTTGCGGATTGCTGAAGTCCATGTCACTGCCCTCCTTCCACGGCGAGTTGGGTGCTGCCTGCCAGTGCGGCGGTGTGCGCCGGGAGCGCGGCGGGAGGTGTTGCCGGGGCGCGGTGGCCGCGCGCTGTGGGCTGATGCGGCGGCGCGTCGAAGTCCGGCCCCTTGCGGATGGTGCGGCTGGCGAACACCAACGCGGCGATGCCGATGACGGCGTAAAACAGCGCGTACATCGACAGCGACCACAACACCGTGCCCGCGGGCAGGTGGCTGACCCCCTCACTGGTGCGCATCATGCCGTAGACGATCCACGGCTGGCGGCCGATTTCGCGCGTCATCCACCCGGCCTCGACGGCGGCATACACCGCCGGGACGGCCAGCAGCCAGCCGCGCAGCAGCCACTTGTTGTCGCTGATGCGCGCCGCGGTCATGCGCTCGCGGCCACGCCACAGCATCCACAGCGTCCAGAAGGCCATGAAGGCGACGAACACCCCGGCGGCGACCATGACGCGGAAGGCGTAGAACGGAATCCACACCGGCGGCTGGTCTTCCGGCTTGAAGTGGGTGAGGCCGACGACCTTGCCGGTCAGCGTCTTGGTGGCGATCAGGCTCAGGCCATCAGGAATTTCCAGCGCCCAGTCGTTCTTCTGCGCGGACTGGTTGGGGATGGCCAGCAACGCCCACGGCGCACCTTCTCCGGGCTTGTTGGTGTGCCAGTGCGCTTCAATCGCGGCGAGCTTGGCCGGCTGGGTGTCGGCCAGCGCGCTGCCCGCAGAGTCACCAATCAGAATTTGCAACGGGGCGACGATGAACAAGGCCACCACCGCCCACTTGAACGCCGGGCGGAAGAACTCGGCATGGCGCTTGTTCAGCAGGTAGTAGGCGCTCACCCCGGCCATGACCACCAGACTGAGCTCGATGGCCGCCGTGAACATATGGCCGAAGCCGTAGGGCAGGTCGGGGTTCAACACCGCAGCCAGCCAGTCGGTGATGGCGAACTGGCCATCGACCAGCTTGACGCCCGCAGGGGTCTGCATCCATGAATTGGCCACCATGATCCAGAAGGCCGACAAGGTGCTGCCGAAGGCCACCATGCCGGTGGCGAACAGGTGCATCTTTGGCCCGACGCGGTTCCAGCCGAACAGCATGATGCCGAGGAAGCCCGCTTCGAGCATGAAGGCCATGGCCGTCTCGAAACCGAGGATGTTGCCCATGAAGTCGCCCGACGCGGTGGAGAACGGCCCCCAGTTGGTGCCGAAAGAGAACTCCATCGGAATGCCGCTGATGACGCCGACACCGAAGTTGATGAGAAACAGCTTGGTCCAGAATTTGGTCTGGTGGTAGTACACCGCCTTGCCCGTCTTCACCCAGGCAGTTTCCAGACCGAACAGAATCAGCGCCAGCCCGATGGTCAGCGGCGGCCAGAGGATGTGGAACATCGCGATGAAGCCAAACTGCGCCCGGGCGAGCAGCTCCGGGTGTTGAAGCCAGTCCATGACAATCTCCTGAAAACGAACGACGCACATCTCCCGTCCCGCGTGCGCAGGACCCGCACGAGGGCAGAGGACGTCTGGGGAAAGAAAGAAAGCAGGTGGCCTGTCAGCCGCGCCGCCCGGCAGGCGGCGGCAGGTCGTTGCGCAGAATCCAGTACGCAGCGGCGCACATGGCTCAGTCTCCCACAGCTTTGAGCGCCGGCTGCGCAGGTATGGCGCGTTGCCGCGTGGCCGCCCGCCTGACGCGGCCCTTGAATGCCAGCAGCTTTTGCACCGCGCCGCCGAGCAGCATCAGCTGGCGCACGTCCTCGCTGGGCATGCGCTGGATGTCGTCGAACCACTGCACCGCCAGCTCGATCAGGTCGTGCATTTGCCGCATGCGCTCCTGCGCGTGACGCTCGGCGTCGTTGCCGGGTTGCTCTAGCAGCGCGTCGCGCAACATCGACAGCGTCGGATCGATTTCGCGTTTGCGCCGCTCCTCGGCCAGGGTGCGAAAAATCGCCCAGACGTCGTCCGGCGCGGAAAAATAGTCGCGCCGGTCGCCGGGCAGGTGCTGCATGCGCACCAGATTCCACGCCCCGAGTTCCTTCAGCCCCATGCTGACGTTGGAGCGCGAAAAATCCAGCGCCGCGGCGATGTCGTCGGCGTTGAGCGGACGCTCGCTGACGAACAGCAGGGCATAGATCTGGCCGACGGTGCGGTTGATGCCCCAGCGGCTGCCCATTTCACCGAAGTGCAGCACGAAGCGTTGAACCAGGTCGGGGAGCTGCATGATGGTTTGATCTGGATTTGCAGAAATTTTTGAAATTGCAGAAATTGTCTGATCTACATCAAGCCAAATCTGTGACCGGTTGTGTCCCCCTCATACCCGCAGGGGTATTGACCGGGGCGCACCGCGGGCCTGGAATGACCCCACTGCCATAGATAGTTCTAATACGAACTAAAGTGCCGGCAACGTTGTTATTGCCTGTTGCCTGCCGTGGACCGACCTCTACCCTTCCTGCCGCTGCTGCGCGAGCTCGTGCGCACCTATCAGGCGTTCGAGCGCTACTCGGCGGCGCATGTGCAGCAGATGGGGCTGACCCCGGCGCAGTTCGACGTCATCGCCACGCTGGGCAATACCGCGGGGATGAACCCCAAACAGCTCGGCCACAAAACCCTCATCACCAAGGGCACGCTCACCGGGGTGATCGACCGGCTGCAGGCCAAGGGGCTTGTGCGCCGGCTGCCCGATCCGAGCGATGGTCGCGGGCAGATCGTGCAGCTCACCGCGGCCGGGCAGGCGCTGTTCGAGCAGGTGTTCCCGGCGCACGGTAAACACCTCGGGCAGGCGTTTGCGCAGTTGGACCCGCAGCAACTGGCGGCGGCGGAAACCGCGCTGCGCCGCGTGCGCGAGGCGCTTGAACACCGCCACAACCATCAGGCCGCTGAGGTGCAGCCATGAACGCGCCCGCCCGTGCGCCGCTGGCCCGCTACACCCGCACCGCGCAGGCGCTGCACTGGTTGGTCGCGCTGCTGATCTTCGGCCTGTTTCCGCTCGGGCTTTACATGCACGACCTGCCGCTGTCGGTGGAAAAAATCGAGCTGTATTCCTGGCACAAATGGTTTGGCATCACCGTGCTGCTGCTGGTGGTGCTGCGCATCGGCTGGCGGCTCACCCACCGCCCGCCGCCGCTGCCGCCGTCCATCCCCCGCTGGCAGCAGGCCGCTGCCGAGTGGATGCACGAGGTGCTTTATCTGCTGATGCTGTTCATCCCGCTGTCGGGCTGGGCGTTGAGCTCGGCCGCCGGGGTGCCGGTGGTGTGGTGGGGCGTGCTGCCGCTGCCCAACCTGCTGCCGGCGAGCCAGTCGGCCGAGCATCTGCTCGTGCTCGTCCACGCCTCGCTGAACTACACCCTGGCTGCGCTGGTCGCGCTGCACGTCGCGGCGGCGATTAAGCACCAGTTCATCGACCACGACGGCGTGCTGCAACGCATGCTGCCGGGGCGCAAACCGTAAGGAGCATTGATCATGCATTCTGCAAAGTGGACGAGATGGGCCGGGTTGGCCGGCGCCGTGGCCCTCAGCGCGGCGGCGCATGCCCAGCCGGCGGCCTACACCCATGTGCTGCCGGCATCGACCGTGACCTTCAGCGCCACGCAGATGGGCGTGCCGATGCATGGCCGGTTCAAGACCGTCGACGCGCAGGTGGACTTCCTGCCGGGCGATCTGGCCAAGTCGCACGTCAGCGTCGCGGTGCAGGCGGCGAGCATCGACGCCGGCAGCGCGCAGACCGATGCGCTGCTCACCGGCGCCGACTGGCTGGCGGCCCAGGCCAACCCGCAGGCGCGCTTCACCTCCGCGCAGTTCGCCGCCGACGGCCCCGGGCGCTACTGGGTCAGCGGCACGCTCACGGTCAAAGGCCACAGCCAGCCGTTGCGCGTGCTCGTCACGACCCACCCCGCGGGTGCCGATCTGGCGATGGACGCCGCTTTCACCCTCGACCGCACCGTCTTCGCCCTGGGAACCGGCTCGTGGGCTGACACCAGTGTGGTGGCCGCGGCGATTCCGGTGCAGGTGCACCTTGTCGTGGCTCCCTGATCCTCCCTTGCTCCCTGAAAGGCTCATCATGACAACCTTCCGTCTGTCTTCGCTGTTCTCCGCCACCTGTCTGGCTGCCGCGCTGGCCGTGTCTCCCGCCTGGGCGGCGCAGGCCGCCGCTCCACAGTCTTACGCTCACCTGCACGCCAACCCCGCGGGCAGCTACCAGATCGACTCCGACCATTCCGGTGTGCAGTTCACCATCGGCCATGCCGGGGTGGGCGAGTTCACCGGGGTGTTCAAGCAGATCAGCGGCACCTACACCTTCGACCCGCAGCACCCGGCGCAGGACAAGGCCGACATCACCATCGCCGCCAAAAGCCTCGACACCTTTTTGCCGCAGCGCGACACCGACCTGCTGGCCGCGCCGTTCTTCGACGCCGCCGCGCATCCGGACATCCGCTTCGTCAGCACCCGCTACGTGCCGCACGGCAAGGACGGCGGCACGCTCTACGGCAATCTCACGCTGCGCGGCGTGACCAAGCCGGTGGCGTTTCACGTGCATCTGGTCGGCGCGGGCGACGTGGCCTACCTGCCCAAGCCGTGGGGCGGATACCTGAGCGGCTTCGTCGCCACCGCGACGATCAACCGCATGGACTTCGGCATGACGGCCTTCGCCGCCGGCCTCAGCCATGAGGTGAAGGTGCGGGTGGAGATCGAAGGCGTGAAAACCGGCGGCTGAACCGTGAACGCCCCCGAGCTGCCCGCGCTGTTCGTCTCCCACGGCTCGCCGATGCTGCCGCTGGAGCCGGGCACGGCCGCGCCGATGCTGCAGGCGCTGGGCGCCAGCCTGCCGCGTCCGCGGGCCATCGTCGCCTTCTCGCCGCACTGGATGGCGCGGCAGCCCACCGTGGGCAGCAGCGCGCAGCCGCCCACATTGCACGACTTCGGCGGCTTCGACCCGGCGCTCTACGCCCTGCGCTACCCGGCGCCGGGCGCGCCCGAGGTCGCCGCGCAGGTGGCCGCGCTGCTGCGCGACGCCGGCTGGACGGTGCACGACGATCCGCACCGCGGGCTGGACCACGGGGTGTGGGTGCCGTTGCGGCTGATGTTCCCGCAGGCCGACGTGCCGGTGGTGCCGCTGGCCATGCCCTGGCCGCTCGACGCTGCGGGCGCTTACCGTCTCGGGGCGGCGCTGGCTGCGCTGCTGCACCAGGGCGTGCTGCTGCTGGGCAGCGGCAGCCTGACGCACAACCTGTATGAATTCCATCCGGCGGCGCGCACCGACGATCCCCCTGCCGCCTACGTGCAGGCGTTCACCGCGTGGATGCGCGAGCGCATCGACCGCGGCGACACCGCGGCGCTCCTGGACTACCGCCGCCGCGCACCGCACGCCCCTCGCGCGCACCCCAGCGACGAGCATCTGCTGCCGCTATTTTGGGCGCTGGGCGCCGCCGGCCCCGGCGCGGCCACGCAGCACCACAGCGGCGGGGTGCACTACGGCATGTTGAGCATGGACGCCTGGGAGTTCCGGCCCCTGGCGGATACCGTCGACTGATACGCCGCCCGCCTCGCCGCGGCGCAGGCATGCACGGCGTCTCAGAATGCGGCGATGCCGGTGATCGCGCGGCCGAGGATGAGGGCGTGGATGTCGTGCGTGCCCTCGTAGGTGTTGACCACCTCCAGGTTCACCAGATGGCGGGCAATGGCGTATTCGTCGGAGATGCCGTTGCCGCCGAGCATGTCACGCGCGGTGCGGGCGATGTCCAGCGCCTTGCCGCAGTTGTTGCGCTTGAGCAGCGAGGTGACTTCGGGCGCGGCGCTGCCCGCCTCCTTCATCCGTCCCAGGCGCAGTGCGGCCTGCACACCGAGGGCGATTTCGGTGGCCATGTCGGCGAGCTTTTTCTGCACCAACTGGTTGGCGGCGAGCGGCCGGCCGAACTGCCGGCGGTCGAGCACGTACTGCCGGGCGCGGGTGTAGCAGTCTTCGGCTGCGCCCATCGCGCCCCAGGCGATGCCGTAGCGCGCGCTGTTCAGGCAGGTGAACGGGCCCTTGAGCCCACGCACCGTGGGGAAGGCGTGGTCTTCGGGACAGAACACCCCGTCCATGACGATTTCGCCGGTGATCGAGGTGCGCAGCCCGACCTTGCCGTGGATTGCCGGGGCGCTCAGGCCCCTGGCGCCCTTGTCGAGGACGAAGCCACGGATGTCTCCGGCGTCGTCCTTGGCCCAGACGACGAACACGTCGGCGATCGGGCTGTTGCTGATCCAGGTCTTGCGCCCGCTGAGGGCATAGCCGCCGGGCACGGCGCGGGCGCGGGTGGTCATGCCCGCCGGGTCGGAGCCGTGGTCGGGCTCGGTCAGGCCGAAGCAGCCGATGGCCTCGCCACGCGCCAGACGCGGCAGGTAGTGCTGCTTCTGCGCCTCGGTGCCGAAGGTGAAAATCGGCAGCATCACCAGCGAGCTCTGCACGCTCATCATCGAGCGGTAGCCGGAGTCGATGCGCTCGATTTCGCGGGCGATCAGGCCATACGCCACGTCCCCCAGCCCGGCGCCGCCGTAAGCCGGCGGAATCGTCGGGCCGAGCAGCCCCAGATCGCCCATTTCGCGGAAGACCGCGGGGTCGGCGGTTTCGCTGCGGAAGGCGTCGCGCACGCGCGGCGCCAGCCGGTCGCGGCAAAACGCCTGCGCGGCGTCGCGCACGGCGCGCTCGTCGCTGCTGAGCTGCGCGTCGAGCTGCAGGGGGTCGTCCCAGTGGAACGACGGGCGGTTGGGCGTCATCGGGCAGTCTCCGGGGCCGTCACAGCGCTGACTGTAGCGGCCCGCGCGCGGCTGCGCACGGCCCGGAGCGAAAAAAGGCCGGGGGGCGCCCGGCCAAGCCCAGCCAGCCGGCCACCGCGGTCGCCGCGGCCGGCCGCCTCAAGGTTCAGGTTGCTGCGTCGGCCAGCGCGGCGAGCAGCCGCTGCACCTGCAGCAGCCAGCGCCGCCGGCGCCGGGACGAAACCGTGGGGGATGACATCGCCGGCTCCTGCGCGCCGCTTCAGGCCAGGTCGAAACGGTCCAGGTGCATCACCTTGCTCCAGGCGCGGGCGAAGTCGTGGGCGAACTTGTCCTGCCCGTCTGCAGCGGCGTACACCTCGCAAATGGCGCGCAGTTGCGCGTTCGAGCCGAACACCAGATCGGCGAGCGTGGCAGTCCACCGCAGTGCGCCGGTGCTGCGGTCGCGGCCTTCGAACACGCCTTCGGTCGCGGTGCGCTCCCAGCGCGTGCGCATGTCGAGCAGGTTGACGAAAAAGTCGGTGCTCAGCACCCCCGGACGGTGGGTGAGCACACCGTGCGGCGACTGCCCGGCATTGGCCCCCAGCGCCCGCATGCCGCCGACCAGCACGGTCATTTCCGGCGCGCTGAGGCCGAGCAGTTGCGCGCGGTCCACCAGCAGTTCGGCGGCGTAGGCGGCCATGCCCTTCTGCGCGTAATTGCGAAAGCCGTCGGCCTTGGGTTCGAGCACGGCGAACGACTGCACGTCGGTCTGTTCCTGCGTCGCGTCGGTGCGCCCGGGATGGAACGGCACGCTGACCTCGACCCCGGCCTGGCGCGCAGCGGCCTCGACCGCGGCGCAGCCGCCGAGCACGATCAGGTCGGCCAGAGAAACCTTTTTCCCGCCGCTTGCGCTGGCATTGAAGTCGCGGGCGATGGCTTCGATGCGCGGCAGAATCTGCGCCAGCTCGGCGGGCTGGTTGACGTCCCAGTCTTTTTGCGGCGCCAGCCGCAGCCGCGCGCCGTTGGCGCCGCCGCGTTTGTCGCTGTTGCGGAAGGTGGCTGCCGCGGCCCATGCGGTGCGCACCAGCTGCGCCGTGCTCAGCCCGCAGGCCAGCAGCCGGGCCTTGAGCGCGGCGATGTCGTCGGCGTCGATCAGCGGGTGGTCCACTGCCGGTACCGGATCCTGCCAGATCAGCTCTTCCTGCGGCACCAGCTTGCCGAGGTAGCGGCTGCGCGGGCCCATGTCGCGGTGGGTGAGTTTGAACCAGGCGCGGGCGAAGGCGTCGGCGAACTCGTCGGGGTGGGCGAGAAAGTGACGGGCGATTTTTTCGTAGGCCGGGTCGTAACGCAGCGCCATGTCGGCGTCGGTCATGATGATCGGCACTTTTTTGCCTGGATCGTCGGCTGCCGGTGCCATGTTGCCGTCGGTGTGCTGCCTGGGCGTCCACTGGCTGGCGCCTGCCGGGCTGCGGGTGAGCTCCCAGTCGTTGCCGAACAGCATTTCGAGGTAGCTCATGTCCCAGCGGGTGGGCGTGGGCGTCCACGAGCCTTCGAGTCCGCTGCCGATCTGGTCTGCACCTTTGCCGCTTTTGTAGCTGCTGATCCAGCCCAGACCCATCTGCTCCACCGGTGCCGCTTCGGGTTCCGGGCCGACGTGCGTGGCCGGGCCGGCGCCGTGGCATTTGCCGAAGGTGTGGCCGCCGGCGGTCAGCGCCACGGTTTCATAGTCGTTCATCGCCATGCGGGCGAAGGTCTCGCGCACCATTTGCGCCGACACCAGCGGGTCGGACTTGCCGCCGGGCCCTTCGGGGTTGACGTAGATCAGCCCCATCTGCACCGCAGCCAGCGGGTTTTCGAATTCGGCCGCGCGTGTGCCGTGCCGCTGGTCGTCGAGCCACTTGCCCTCGGCGCCCCAGTACACCGATTCGTCGGGTTCCCACTGGTCGGTGCGGCCTCCGGCAAAGCCGAAGGTCTTGAACCCCATGCTTTCGAGCGCGACGTTGCCGGCGAGCACCAGCAGGTCGGCCCAGGAGAGTTTGCGGCCGTATTTCTGCTTGATCGGCCAGAGCAGGCGGCGCGCCTTGTCGAGGTTGACGTTGTCCGGCCAGCTGTTGAGCGGGGCGAAACGCTGCTGGCCGTGCCCGGCGCCGCCGCGGCCGTCACCGATGCGGTAGGTGCCTGCGGCGTGCCAGGCCATGCGGATGAACAGCGGGCCGTAGTGCCCATAGTCGGCGGGCCACCAGTCCTGCGAGTCGGTTATCAGCGCCTTGAGGTCGGCAATGACGGCGTCGAGGTCGAGCGTGTTGAATTCCTTGGCGTAGTCGAACGCTTCGCCCATCGGGTTGGTCTTGGCCGAATGCTGCTGCAGGATGGCGAGGTTGAGCTGGTTCGGCCACCACTGTTCGTTGCCGCGCGCGCCGACGACCGAGCGGGTGGGGGTGTGGTGCGCCACGGGGCACTTCAATTCGTTGGACATGGCTGTCTCCTTGAGGGGGATGTCGCCGCCCGAAGCACAGGCGGTAGCGACAGCTTAGAGTCCAATCATAGAAAAGGACAATTGAATGTTGTTATCCGATTGATTGATGAAAACTAGATCGCATCCCCCGCTTGGGCGGGAAGCGCGGCAGGCGGGCACGGCATGTTGGTGATTTATTTCCTGTGCGCCCACGCCGGTTTGTGTCAGCATCCGGGCTGTCCGGCGGGGTATGGAAGGCAGGCAGCAAAACCCCTTTGGCCCCGATCCGGGGGGTGTGGCCGCGACACAATCGTAATAGTCTGTAACCGTCAACATGAGCACACACGAGGGCCGGGGCGAACAGCCTGCGGGTTCTGACATGCGCGATTCCCCCTCACCGGCAGCAGGTGCCTGGCGCAGTTACGCGCGCAGTTCGGCGCTGTCGATGGCGCTGAGCAGCGGCATGTCGCACTGGCTGGCGCAGCGCAGGCCGGTGCGGCGCATCCTGATGTTGCACGGCATCGGCGGCGACAAAATGACCCAGGCGGACTTTTATCGCGTCATGTCCTGGCTGAAGCAGCGCTACGCCATCGTGCCGTTGCAGCATATGATCGGCGACATCCTCGGCGGCAGACCGGCGCCGTCCGGCGCCGGGCGCAGCCAGTTGGCCATCACCTTCGACGACGGGCTGCGCAATCAATACGCCCTGGCCTACCCGGTGCTCAAGGCGCTGGGGCTGCCGGCGACCATTTTTGTCTGTCCCGGTCTGGTCGAGACCGGGCAGTGGATGTGGAACCACGACGTGCGTGCCCGGCTGCACCGCCTGTCGGACGGCGCGCTGGCCGAATGGGCCGCAGCGGTGCAGGCGCCGGCGGCGCAGGTCGAGGCGGTGGTGGCGTGGATGAAAACCCTGCCGCTGCCCGAGCGGCAGCGCGTGCACGCGCTGCTGCGCGACGCCACGCCCGGCTTCGTCCCGACGCCGCAGGAGCGCGCGGCATACGACCCGATGGACTGGGACGAAGTGCGCGCCTGCGACGCACAGCACATCTGCATCGGCTCGCACACCATGACCCACCCCATCCTGCCCACGCTGACCCTGCCGGAGATCCAGCATGAACTGCAACACAGCCGCGACCTGCTGCAGGCGCAGCTGCAGCGCCGTGTGGACATTTTCTGCTACCCCAACGGCTCGAACGACGCGCGCGTGCGCCAGGTGGCGCAGTCGCTGTACCGCGCGGCGCTGACCACCGAGGAAGGCGTGGTCACGGCCAACGTCGATCCGATGGCCATTCCGCGTATTCCGGCCACCGCGCACCTGCCGCTGCTGGCGTGGCGCATGCACCGGCCCTGGGCATGAGCGATTCCCCCTGTCCTGCTCTCGACGGCCTGCCGGCGCTCAGGTCGCAGTGCGCCGCGCCGCCGGCGGCAGCTGCGCAGGCGGCCTCGCAGCCTTCGACCGCGGTGCTGCACATCGAGAGCATCCGCACCGAGCCGCAGTTCGACGCGCTGCAGGCCGACTGGCGCGCGCTGTCGGCGCGCTGCCCGCAAGGCAGCCTGTTTCTCGCCTGGGACTGGCAGCGGCTGTGGTGGCGGTATTACGGCGCGCAGCGGCGGTTGTGCATCCTGGTGGCGCGGCAGGCCGGGCAGGTGGTGGGCATCCTGCCGCTGTACCGCGAGACGCACCGCGTGGCGCGGTGGATCGCGGTGCGCAAGCTGCGGCCGATCGGCGCCGGCGGGGACACCGCGCCGGACGACCTGGGGCTGCTGGCGCCGCCGGCGCAGGCGCCGGCGGTGGCCGCGGCCTGCGTCGATTACCTGCTGCACCAGGTGTCCGGTTGGCAGTTGATCGACCTGGTCGATCTGCCGCTGGACGATGCGCTCACCCGGCGGCTGCTCGACCACGCGGCGCAGCATCCGGGGCGGGCACACATCACCCCGCCGCAGTCGCGCACCTGCGGCGAGTTGCCCGCCGATTGGCCGGGCTATTTGCGCGGCCTGAGCAGCAACCGCCGCGAGCTCATCGGCCGCAAGCGGCGCAAATTCGAAAAACTGCCCGGGGCGCGGTTTCACCGCATCGACGACGCCGCCCAGCTCGACGCCGCGTTCGACCGCCTGGCGCAACTGCACCGCCAGCGCTGGCAGGGGCGCAGCGACGACCACGGTTTTTCCTCGCCGGCTTACCTCGGCTTTCACCGCGCGTTGATGCACGCCCTGCTGGCTCAGGGGCAGCTGCGCCTGTACGCCCTGGACGCGCAGGGGCAGACGGTGGCGATGTTCTACGGTTTTCGCCAGGGCGACGCGCTGTGCTACTTCCAGGCGGGCTTCGACCCGGCGCACGCCGCGCTCAGCCCCGGCGAGGTGCTCATGGCCTACGTCATCGAGGCGGCCATCGCCGAAGGCTGCAAGGTGTTCGACATGCTCAAGGGCGATTACGCGCACAAGCGGCATTTTTTCCAGCAGACGCGGCAGACGCTGGACATCCGCCTCTACCGCCCGGGGTTGATCCACCTGCTCTACCGCGTGCAGCACTGGCTGCAGCGACGCAACGGCGCCGGTGCGCCAGCACGCTCCGAACGCGCCGCAGCCGCAGCGGAGGCGGGGCGATGAGCGCGGCGGCGTCGCTGGGGCCGGCTGCTGCCGCACCGCTGGTGTCGGTGGCGATTCCGGCGTACAACGCGCAGCACACCATTGCGCAGACGCTGGAGAGCGTGCTGGCGCAGACCCACGCGCCGCTGGACATCGTCGTCGTCGACGACGGCTCGACCGACGGCACCTGGGACGTGCTGCAGCGGTATCGCCAGCAGGTACGGCTCATCCGCCAGGACAACGCCGGCATCGGCGCGGCGCGCAACGCCAGCGTGCAGGCCGCGCGTGGCGACTTCATCGCCCTGCTCGATGCCGACGATCTCTGCCGCCCCGAGCGCATCGCGGTGCAGCTGCGCTTCCTGCAGACCCACCCCGACGTGCTGCTGTGCAGCTCGGACTTTGCCGCGTTCGACGCCAGCGGGCCGCTGGCGCCGTCGTACTGCGGCGAGTACTACCAGCGCTGCAGCGCGGCGCGCGGCGGGGTGCGGGCGCGCTATCCCCACGCCGGCCGGTTTGCGCTCCTGCCCGACGAAGCCGCACGGCACGCGGGGCGCAACGAGGTCGCGGTGTACTGGGGCGCGGTGTACGACGAGCTGATCCAGGGCAATTTCATCCACCCGCCCACGGTGATGTTCCGCCGCGAGGCGCTGCAGCGCGCCGGCGCGTTCGATCCGCAGATCAAGATCATCTGCGAGTGGGAATGGTTCGTGCGCGTGGCCCGCGCCGGGCCGGTGGCGTATCTCGACCTGCCGCTGCTCGACTATCGGCGCAGCCCGACGCAGATTTCCTCCACCCCGCACAGCGCGCTCGATTCGCTGGCCGTGGCCAAGGCGATCTACGCGCGCGACACGCCGCCGGGCGAGGGGCTGAGCCGGCAGGCGCTGCGCCATCTGGGCGCGCTCAGCCTGGGCGCGGCCGACATGCTGGCCGAGCTGCAACCCGAACTGGCGCTGAGCCTGCTGGCCGGCAGCGTGTTCGCCTATCACACCGTCAAAGGGCAGACCTGGCGCACATTGTTTAAGATCGCCATGCCTGCCGCGGTGCTCGACCTGTTGCGCCGCGTGCGTTCCTGACCGCCGCCGTGCACCCTGCGTCGCGCGGCGGCCCTGCGCCCGCCTGGCGCCTGTCCTGCCCGATCCACCATGTCAGCCTCCCCGCCCGGTGCGCCCGCGCTCACCACCGACGATTTCGACTTCGCCCTGCCGCCCGAGCTCATCGCCCAGCATCCCACGGCGCAGCGCAGTGCCAGCCGTCTGCTCGACGCCGGCTCGCCGCCGGCGCTGGTCGATCGTCAGTTCCGCGATCTGCCCGGTCTGCTGCGTCCGGGGGACGTCGTGGTGTTCAACGACACCCGGGTGATTCCGGCACGGCTATGGGGGCACAAAACCGGCGCTGCAGACGTCGCTGCGGCCCCGGGCGGTGCCGTGGAAGTGCTGGTCGAGCGCGTGCTCGACGCCCGCCGCGTCTGGGCGCATGTGCGCGCGAGCAAATCGCCCAAGCCCGGGCAACTGCTCCGTCTGGGCCTGCCGCAGCCGCACACGGCGCCGGCCGGCGCGGCAGACGGTTTCGTCGCCCGCACCCTGGGCCGCGGCGGCCCCGACGGCAGCCTGTTCGAGCTCGAATTCCCCGATGAACCGCTGCAACTGCTGCAGCGCTATGGCGCCGTGCCGCTGCCGCCGTACATCACCCACGCTCCCGGCAGCGAAGACGCGCAGCGCTACCAGACGGTGTACGCCCGTCATCCCGGCTCGGTGGCCGCACCCACCGCCGGGCTGCATTTCGACGACGCGGTGCTCGAGCGCATCGACGCGCTGGGCGCGCGCCGGGTGAGCATCACGCTGCACGTCGGCGCCGGCACCTTCCAGCCGGTGCGCGTGACCGACCTGCGCCAGCACACCATGCACAGCGAGTGGTACACCGTGCCGCAGGACACGGCGCAGGCCATCGCCGCAGCGCGCGCCGAGCAGGCCGCCGCGCGCGCCGCGGGCCGCGCGCAGCAGGCGCCGCGGGTGGTCGCCGTGGGCACCACGGCGCTGCGCGCGCTGGAGTCGGCGGCGCTGGCCGCGCTGCAGCAGGGCCAGGCCGACGGCAGCGTGCTCGCCGGGGCGGGCGATACCACGCTGTTCATCACTCCCGGCTATCGCTTTCACGTCGTCGATGCCTTGCTGACCAATTTCCACCTGCCGCGCTCGACCCTGCTGATGCTGGTGTCGGCGTTTTCCGGCATGGACACCATCCGCGCCGCCTATGCCCACGCCATCGCCGGCCGCTACCGCTTTTTCAGCTACGGCGATGCCATGTGGCTGACGCGGCAGGAACCAGCAAACGGCAACTTGCGCTGACGCAAAGCGCAGCAGGCGTGCAGCCCGCACACTACGGGCGGTGTTCCCCGGGGGAAGGCCACGGGCTGGACCGTGGGCGCGCCGAAAGGAGATCAGCCGATGGAACGCATTCTCGACCCGCAGCAGCTGCAGCAGCGCCACGCGCACCGCATGGCACGCATCGCCGCATTGCGCCAGCGCATCGCCGCGCAGGCCTCACAGCCGCTGGATGCCACCGAGGAACACGACCTGCTGCACCAGTGCGAGGAAGAAAAGCTCGCGCGCGACGTCTACCTGCGGCTGGGCGAACGCTGGGGACTGCGGCCGTTTCTGCACATCTCCGGCGCCGAGCAGGCGCATCTGGAGGTGATGCAGGCGCTGCTGGCGCATTACGGCCTGCCCGATCCGGTGCGCGGCCTGGGCATGGGTGAATTCCACACGCCGCAACTGCAGGCGCTGTACGACGCGCTGCTCGCCGACGGTCTGCGCAGCGAACTGGCCGCCGTGCAGACCGGGCTGCACGTCGAGGAGCTGGACATCGACGATCTGCGCAAGGCCGGCAGCCGCACCCGCCAGCCGGAAATCCGCGAGGTTTACGCCGAGCTCGAACGCGGTTCACGCAACCACCTGCGCGCGTTTTTCCGCCACCTGCAGCAGTACGCTGGCGAATACGTGCCGCAGCACCTCAGCCTGAGCGATTTCGAGGCCGTGGCGTGGAGCGAACACGAGCCGTGCTGAGGCGCTCAACCGCCGTCGCCTGCGCCGCCGTGTGCGCCGGCGGCAGCGGCTGACGTGCCCGCCGCCTGCACGGCGCTGCGGGTGTGCTGCACGACGGCGTCCACCGCGCGGTCGAGCAACACCTGCGCCGCCTGCGCAAAGTGCGCGGCGTCGTTCACCGCCACCGGCTCGCTGCCGTCGAACCGCCAGTGCGCCGCCACGCCGCGGCCGTGGCGGTCGGCGAGTTCGCAGGTCAGATCCAGACGCACCGTGCCGCGGCTGCCGTGCACGTCGTGTTCCAGGCGTTGCAGGCTACAGTGCAGCGCCCACGGCGCATCGACCAGCACCGTCTGCTGCTGCACGGCGCTGACCCACGGCTGGCGGCGCAGCGCCGCGGCGATGGCATCGGCGATCAGCCGCGACGGCGGCGCCAGCCAGCGGCTGTCGCGGTACGGCTCCAGTGTCTGCGGGCTGCGGCTGTACATCATCGCCGCCGTCTGGAACCCGGCGGCGGCAGTCACCGGCAACAGTTGCACCACCACCGCCTGCGGCAGCGGCGCGGTGCGCACGTCCGGGGCGTCGAGGCGGTAGCTGTGCTGCAGCGGCGGCCGGCTCACCGGCAGCGCACAGGCGCCCAGCAGCAGGCACGACAGCGGCAGCGCCGCGCGCAGCAGGCGGCGCACGGGTGCGGACAGCATCATTGGCGTTCTCCCGGGCCCGGCGGCGGCGACGGCGGGCCGTAAAGCAGTTGACTCGGGTTGGCGCTGAGGCTTTCGGTCAGCGCGCCGAGCTGGGCGCTGAGTTGCTGCAGGTTGCGCGCCAGCGCATCCACCTCGGGCAGGGTGCGGGTTTGCAGCCGGTTCATCGCCTGCGTGCCCGCGGCGGTGAACGCGGTGGTGGCGTTGCCCGCACGCGCCACGCTGCTGGCGGCGGCGCCGATCTGCGGCATCACCGCGCCCAGCCGCGCGGTCACGTCGTCCAGCCGCTGCACCAGCGCCTGGCTCTGCCGCATCAGCACCTCGCCCTGCGCGCTCATCTGCGCCAGGTTGGCGCTGGTCCGGCGCGCATCGGCCACGGCCTGGTCGATGTCACCACGGTGCGCGGCCAGCGCCGCCGACAACGCCTGCAGATTGCGCAGCGTGGACGCCACGGCCTGCAGATTGGCCGGGCTGAGCAGCGCGTCCACCCGCTGGCTGATGCGCGCCAGGGTGATGGCCGCGTCGTTGATGCCGCCTTCGATCTGCGTGAACACCGACGGTTTGTACGGAATCACCGGGTCGGGCTCTCCCGGCGGCGTGGCCAGCGGCATGGGTGAGGCGCCGCCGATGAGGTTCACCGCCGACAGCCCCGTCACCCCCAGCGGGCTGAGCTGCGCCACGGTGTCGCTGCGCACCGGCACGTTGCGGTCGATGTCCACCTTGATGCGGATGAGCGCGGGGTTGCGCGGGTCGATGGCAATGCTCGCCACCTTGCCCACGGCGACGCCGCGGTACAGCACGTTGCTGTCGGTGCGCAGGCCGTTGACGTTGTCGGTGGCGTAGATCAGGTAAGGTCGTGTGGCCGTCTGCCTGCCGCCGGTGGCCAGCCACCAGCCCAGCGCCAGCAGCAGGGCAACGAGCAGCAGCACGAACGCGCCGACTGCGGTGTAGTTCACTTTGGATTCCATGGCGATGTCGTCCGGGCTTCCTGGAGGTAGGCCGCCGAGCGGCTGCCGCGAAAGTATGCAACCAGTTCCGGCTCGTCGCGTTGCGCCAGCTCGCGCGCCGGGCCGACGGCCAGCACGGTGTTGCGCGCGAGAAAGGCCACGCTGTCGCTGCCGTGCCAGATCGAGTCCAGATCGTGCGTGACCTGCAGTATGGTCAGCCCCAGCAACGCGCGCAGCTCGGCGACGAGCGCGTCGAACGCCGCGGCGGCGATCGGGTCCAGCCCCGATGTGGGTTCGTCGAGCACCAGCAGCTCCGGGTCCAGCGCCAGGGCGCGCGCCAGCGCGGCGCGTTTGACCATGCCGCCGGAGAGCTCGGCGGGGTATTTGTCCGCGGCGTCTGCGGGCAGACCGGCCAGGCCGATTTTGAGCATGCCCAGCTCGGGCAGCAGGCGCGCATCGACCAGCCCCTGCTCGCGCAGCGGCAGCAGCACGTTTTCCAGCACCGTCAGCCCGGTGAACAGCGCGCCGGCCTGGAACAGCACACCGATGCGCTGGCGCAAGGCCTGCCGCTGCGCCTCACTGGCGGCCAGCGCATCCTCGCCGAACAGCCGGAGCGTGCCGCCGCTGGGAGCGCGCAGCAGCAGCAGGGTGCGCACGAGCACCGTCTTGCCCGAGCCGGAGCCGCCGACCAGCGCCATGATGCTGCCGCGCGGCACCGCCAGGTTCAGCCCGTCGTGCACCACCACGTCGCCGAAGCGGTTGACGATGCCGCGGGCGTCGATGACCAGATCGGCGCTTTCTGCCTTCATAGCCGCAACAGGTTGTAGAGCACGGAAAACCCGGCGTCGATGACGATGACCAGAAAAATCGACTGCACCACGCTCACCGTGGTGGCGCGGCCCACCGCCGCCGCGCTGCCTGCCACGCGCAGCCCCTGCATGCAGCCCACCAGCGCGATGACCACGGCGAACACCGGCGCCTTGACCAGCCCGAGCAGCAGGGTTTTCACCCCGACCACCTGTGGAATGCGCGCGATGTATTCGTTCAGCGGCACGCCGTAGCCCAGCGCGGCGACGACACCGCCGCCCGCCAGCCCGAGCACGTCGGCAAACAGCGCCAGCAGCGGCAGGGTGACGAGCAGCGCGACCACCTTGGGCAGCACCAGCATGTCGAACGGCGACAGCCCCAGCGCGCGCAGTGCGTCCACCTCCTCGGTGATGCGCATGGTGCCCAGTTGCGCCGTGTACGACGAACCGGTGCGCCCGGCCACCAGAATGGCGGTGAGCAGCGGACCGAGCTCGCGCAGGGTGATGATGGACACCAGGTTGACGATGAGGATGTTGGCGCCGTAGGTCGCCAGCGTCGCTCCGGCCTGGTAGGCCATGACCATGCCGATGAGAAACGCCAGCAGCCCGATGATGCCCAGGGCGCGCAGTCCGGCGGCGTCGATTTCATGCACCACCTCGCGCCAGCGTAGCCGCCACGGCCGCAGCAGCAGCGGGGCGCCGCGCCACGCCAGCTCGCCGACGAAGGCCAGCAGCGCGCGCAGCTCGGCCAGCGCGTCCAGGCTGGCGCGGCCGATGTCGCCCAGCAGGCCCAGGCGTCGCCGGGGGACGGGCAGGGCCAGCGCGCGCTGCCGCACCAGATCGAGCAGTTGCCGCTGCGCCGCGGACAGGGCGGCCAGATCGACGCGGGCGCCACCGGCCTGCCACTGCGCCAGGCTGCGCGCCAGCAGCAGCGCGCCCGCGGTGTCCAGCGGCGTGTCCCCGGCGTCCAGGCGCACGTGCTCCACACCGGGCGGCAAGCGGGTGTCGGGCTGGCGCTGCAGGCCCTGCGCCGTCCACGCGCCGCGCAGCCGGCAGACGCGGCCGTGCGGCGCGTCGGCGGCGTCCCAGAGGATGGCAGCGGGCTGTGGCGGAGCAGGAAGCGGCGCGGTCATGGCAGCAACAGGGCGGCAACGGCGCTAGGGTAGCCGATCGAGCGCCGCAGGTCGGACGACTCTGGAACAATACCGCGCATGCTGCAATTCACCCTCCACCACACCGCCGGCCAGGCGCGCCGCGGCACCCTCGTGCTGCGCCACGGCCGCATCGACACCCCGCAGTTCATGCCCGTGGGCACTTACGGCACGGTCAAGGGCATGACCCCGGAAGGACTGGAGGCGGTGGGTGCGCAGATCATCCTCGGCAACACCTTTCACCTGTGGCTGCGTCCCGGGCTGGACGTGGTGCGGCAGTTCGGCGGGCTGCACCGTTTCATTGGCTGGGACAGGCCGATTCTCACCGACAGCGGTGGGTTTCAGGTGTGGAGCCTGGGGGCGATGCGCAAGATCAGCGAGGAGGGGGTGAAATTCGCCTCGCCGGTCAACGGCGACAAGCTGTTCCTCACCCCCGAGGTGAGCATGCAGATCCAGACCGTGCTCGACGCCGACATCGTCATGCAGTTCGACGAGTGCACGCCATACGACGTCGAGCGCGACGGCCAGCGTCACATCACCACCGAGGCGCAGGCCCGCGCGTCGATGGAGCTGTCGCTGCGCTGGGCGGCGCGCTGCAAAACCGAGTTCGTCCGGCTGGGCAATCCCAACGCGCTGTTCGGCATCGTCCAGGGAGGCATGTTCGAGCACCTGCGCGATGCGTCGCTGGCCGGGCTGGTCGCGCTCGACCTGCCGGGGTATGCGATCGGCGGCCTGAGCGTCGGCGAGCCGAAAGACGATTTTTTGCGCCTGCTGCGGCACACCGCGCCACGGCTGCCGGAGGACAGACCGCGCTACCTCATGGGCGTGGGCACGCCCGAAGACCTGGTCGAAGGCGTGTGCGCCGGAATCGACCTGTTCGACTGCGTCATGCCCACGCGCAACGCGCGCAACGGCCACCTGTTCACCCGCTACGGCGACCTGCGCATCCGCAACGCGCGGTACAAGCAGGACGAACGTCCGCTGGACGACACCTGCACCTGCCCCACCTGCCGGCGGTTTTCGCGCGCCTACCTGCACCACCTCGACCGCTGCGGCGAAATGCTGTTTTCCATGCTCGCCACCACGCACAACCTGCACTACTACCTGCAGCTCATGCGCGAAATGCGCGCCGCGCTCGACGCCGGAACCTTCGACGCCTTCGTCACCCGGTTTTACGCCGACCGGGCGCGCGGGGTGTGAGGCAGCCGCGGGCGGTCAGGCTTCGATGCGGGCGCCGTAGCCCTCGTCGCTCACGGCCTTGACCAGCGCCTCGGCAGCGGCGCTGGTTTGCACCGTGGCGTGGCCGCTGGCCAGATCGACCTGCACGTCCTGCGTGCCAGGCACGGCCTTGAGCGCCTGTGTCACCGCGGCGACGCAGTGGCCGCAGCTCATGCCGGTGATGTGGAGTTGGACGGTGTTCATCGCGGATCGGCTCCTGTGACAAGTGAGGGGCTGGGGAGGGCGGTCAGGCGGTGTGCTGCAGCGCGTCGCGCGCCTGCATCAGCTTGGCGCAGACTTCCTTGGCGATGGCATGCACTTCGGGTTTGTCGATCAGCCCGAGCACCGCGGTGGGGTTCATGAAATCGACGGCGATCTGCCCGCTGGCGGCATCTTCGCGCACGACCACGTTGCACGGCAGCAGCGCGCCGATGTGCGGGTCCAGATCCAGCGCCTGCAGCGCGTAACCCGGCGCGCAGGCGCCGAGAATGCGGTAGCGCGGCCGCTGCACGCCGAGTTTGTTCTGCAGCGTGGCCGAAACGTCGATGTCGCTGATGATGCCAAAACCCTGCGCCTTGAGCGCTTCGGTGGTGCGGGCGAGCACGTCGTCGAAGCTGCTGGACGACTGCGCGGAAAACACGATCGAGGGCATGATGAGTCCTTTCAGGTCGGGAGGGCGGGGGACAGCGCAGGCGCTGCCGCAGCGGCGTGCGCCGGGGGCGCGCGCCAGGGAGAAAACCGGCGCAGCCGCAGGCTGTTGCCGAGCACGAACACCGAGGACAGCGCCATCGCCACCCCGGCGGCCATCGGGTGCAGGTGCACACCCCACGGTGCGGCCACACCTGCGGCCAGCGGAATGAGCAGCACGTTGTAGCCGAACGCCCAGAACAGGTTGCCGTGGATGGTGCGCAGGGTGCGGCGGGCCACGTCGGTCGCGGTGGGCAGCGCGGCCAGATCGCCGCGCGTCAGGCTGACGTCGGCGGCTTCGATCGCCACGTCGGTGCCGGCCGCCAGCGCCAGCCCGACGTCGGCCTGCGCCAGCGCCGGGCCGTCGTTCAACCCTTCGCCAACGAACGCCACGCGCCGCCCCTGCGTCTGCAGCGCGGCAACGATGCCCGCCTTGTCCGCCGGCAGCGTGTCGGCGTGCACGTCCGCTTGCGGGATGCCGATCTGCCGCGCCACCGCCTGCGCGGTGCGCGCCGCATCGCCGGTGACCAGGCAGACGCGCAGCCCGCGCTGCTGCAACGCGGCGATCACCGCCGCGGCCTCGGGCTTGACCGGGTCGGCGATGCCGAACGCGGCGATGCACTCGCCGTCGCGGGCAAGCAGCACCACGGTCTGCCCCTGCGCTTGCAGCGCGTCGGCTGCCGCGGCGAAGCCGCCGAGCGCCACGCCTTCGCGCTGCAACAGCCGGCGCGCGCCGAGCAGCAAAGCGTGCCCATCGACCGTGCCGCGCACGCCAAAGCCGGGGATCGCGGCAAAGTCCGCCACCGCCGGCAGCGGCAGCGCGCGCTCGGCCGCAGCGGCGCGCAGCGCGCGCGCCAGCGGGTGTTCGGAATCGGCTTCGAGCGCGGCGGCGAGCCGCAGTGCCGCGTCAGGGTCGGCGGCGTGCAGCGCGGTCAGCGCCGGGCGACCTGCCGTGACCGTGCCGGTTTTGTCCAGCAGCACCGTGTCCACCCGCGACAGCGTCTCCAGCGCCTCGCCGCGGCGAAACAACACGCCCAGTTCCGCCGCGCGGCTGCTGCCGACCAGAATCGCCGCCGGCGTGGCCAGCCCCATCGCGCACGGGCAGGCGACGACCAGCACCGCCACCGCCGCGACCAGCGCCGCCGCAGCGTCGCCGGTGGCGAGCATCCACGCGGCAAAGCTCGCTGCCGCCACCGCCAGCACGGCTGGGGTGAACACCGCGACCACGCGGTCGGCCACGCGCTGCACCGGCAGCTTGCCGGTCTGCGCGTTTTCCACCAGCCGCACGATTTGCGCCAGCACCGCATCGGCCTCAAGGGCTGTCACCTCGACCACCAGCCGCCCTTCGGCGTTCACCGTGCCGCCGACCACCGCGTCGCCCACGCCGCGGCGCACCGGCAGCGGCTCGCCGCTGAGCATCGATTCGTCGACGTGGCTCTCGCCTTCGACCACCCGGCCGTCGACCGGCACGCGCTCGCCCGGGCGCACCAGCACGCGATCGCCCAGCCGCAGTGCTGAGACGGGCACCGGCTGCGCGCTGCCGTCGGCCGCAAGGCGCGTGGCCTCCTTGGCCTGCAACCGCAGCAGGCGGTGGATCGCCGCCGACGCGCGGCCCTTGGCGAGCTCCTCCAGATACTTGCCGGCCAGAATCACCGCGACGACCACCGCCGCCGAGTCGAAATACACATGCCGTGACTCGGCGGCGAACCATTGGGGCGCGAGCAGCACCGCGGCGCTGTACGCCCAGGCGGCGCCGGTGCCGGTGGCGACCAGCGAATTCATGTCCGGCGACAGATGGCGGTAGGCGATCGCCCCGGTGCGGAAAAACCGCCGCCCGGGACCGAACAGCACCGCGCTGGTCAGCGCGAACTGCACCCAGTCCCAAAAGCGTGGCGCAGGCGCCGCGCTTTGCAGCAGCGCGTCGAATGCCGGCCAGGCCATCGGCAGCATCGACAGCACCAGCACCGGCAGCGCCAGCGCCGCGGCGACGACGACGTCGCGCCGTAGCCGGGCCAGAGTTTGCGCGTGCGCGGCGGCGCTGGCGTCCTCGGCTGCGCTGCTTGCGGCGTCGACCGGGCGCGCCGCGTATCCCGCGGCAGCCACCGCCTGCGCCAGCGCGTCGGCGCTGATGCTCGCCGGCAGATACCGCACCTGCGCGCGGTTGGTTGCGAGGTTTACCGTGGCGGCCAGTACCCCCGGCTGTTTGCGCAGCACGCGCTCGACGCGTGCGACGCAAGACGCGCAGGTCATGCCCTCGACGTCCAGCGTCGCCTCGGCGGTGAGCGGCGTGTAGCCGGCGGCGGCGACCGCGTCGACCAGCGCCTGCGGCGTGGCCGTCTGCGGATCCAAGCGCACCTCGGCCTGCGCGGTGGCGAGGTTCACGCTGGCCTCGGCCACCCCCGGCACCTTGCGCAGCGCGCGCTCGACGCGGGCGCTGCACGACGCGCAGGTCATGCCGTCGACGCCCAGACGCAGGGTTTGCGTCGCCGCGCTGGCTGAGGGCGCAGCCGCAGGCGGCGCAGGGCTGGCCGGCTCGACCGGGCAGGCCGTCGGGGTGGACTCAGGCATCGGCGGCCTCCAGCGTCTCCCCCTGCAGCGCGGCGAGGATCGGACAGTCGCTGCTCGGCCCGTGCCCCGGGCAGGCGGCCAGCAGCGCCTGCAGGCCGGCGCGCAGGTGTTGCAGGTCGTGGATTTTGCGGTCGATTTCCGCCAGCCGCTGCGCCGCGATGGCCCGCACCGCGCCCATGTCGGCCTCGGGACGGGCGTGCAGCGCGAGCAGCTCGCCGATGTCGGCGAGCGAAAACCCCAGCGCCTGCGCGCGGCGGATGAAGTCCAGCCGCTGCAGCGCCGCGGTGGTGTACAGCCGGTAGCCGCTGGCACTGCGCTGCGCCGGGGCAAGCAGCCCTAGGCGCTCGTAATGCCGCAGGGTCTCGGCGCCGAGACCGGCGCGCTGCGCCAGCTCGCCGATGGTCAGGTGAGCGGGTTCGGTGTGGGGCGGTGTGGGCATGAATGCGGCGAGGAAGAAATGCTCGATTCAGCGCAACTTTACAACTTACTAAAGACTTTAGGGTTGTGCGGGATTTACCGGCCTGCGTCTGGCCAGCCGCGATCAATGCGGCGTGGGCTTGCGGCGCAGCAGCCAGCGCACGAAGTGCCGGGCGTAATCCGGCTGCAGCCACACCAGCCAGCCGACCACGGCGGCGTTGCCCAGCGCCACCGTCAGCAACAGCAGCGGCACGCCGCTGCCCAGGGTGAGCAGCGTGGCACAGTAGGCGGCGCAGGCGATCATGAACAGGGCGTTGATGATGTTGTTGGCGGCGATCACCCGGGCGCGATCGGTCTCGGCCACGGCATGCTGCACATGGGCGTACAGCGGCACGCTGTACAGCCCGGCGCTGGCGGAGATGAGCAGCAGGTCGGCCATGATGCGCCAGTGCGCGCGCTGCTGCACGAACAGCCCCAGCGTCTGCAGCCGGCCATCGACCGGCAGGTGGCGCGTGGCGAAATACAGGTCCACGCCAAACAGCGTCATGCCTGCCGCGCCCAGCAGCACCAGGCCGATTTCCACCCGGCCATGCGCCAGCCATTCGCAGGCCACCGAGCCCAGACCGATGCCCACGGCAAAGATCACCAGCAGCAGCGATGCCACTTCCTCGCTGCCGTGCACCACCTCGCGGGTGAACACCGGAAACTGCGTCAGGTAGGCGACGCCGTAAAACCACATCCACGACACCGCCAGCAGAGCGACGAGCACGCTGCGGTCGGCGGCGGCCAAGCGTAGGCTGCGCAGAGTTTCGCTCAGCGGGTTCCAGTCGATGCGCCGGTCGCGCGCCAGCGGCGGGGTGTGCGGCACGAAGCGCGCCGCGCTCCACCCGGCCAGCGCCACCAGCAGGCAGGCGATGCCGGCAAACACCGGGCCCTGCGGATAGGTCATGAGCACGCCGCCCGTCAGGCTGCCGAGCAGGATGGCGACGAATCCGCCCATTTCCGTCATGCCGTTGCCGCCGGTGAGCTCCGCCGTGCGCAGGTGCCGTGGCAGATAGGCGAATTTCACCGGGCCGAACAGCGTCGAGTGCAGCCCCATGCCGAACACGCACACCAGCAACAGCGGCACGTTGACGCTGACGAAACCCCACAGCGCCGCGAGCATGATGGCGATTTCGAAGGTTTTGATGCGGCGGATGAGCACGCCCATGTCCATTTTGTCCGCCAGTTGCCCGGCAGTGGCCGACAGCAGGATGAACGGCAGCACGTACAGCGCGGCGATGAGGTTGACCATCAGCCCGGCGGGCAGCCCGGTCTGCGCCTGCGCCCGGTACGTCACCAGCATGGTGAAGGCGAACTTCAGCAGGTTGTCGTTGCCCG
>JAJZAQ010000061.1 GCA_021799355.1 Pseudomonadota bacterium | reverse complement strand
GTCCGGTGATCGGCATCAAACAAACCCGGCGACATGTGCAGCAACAGGCCAAAGCGTGACTTATTTCACATCCAAATCCCCTGTCGACCGTGCAGAAACCCGGATAATGCCGCATTCTGGAATGGATCCGTCCCTCCTCCTGGCTATGCATTCGCAAGACACCTGCGCTGCCGTGTGGATCCGTCCCACCAACGTTTTGCAACGACCCGTCCCCCATTTTTTTGGATCATGCCTTCCACATCCATGCTCTCGATACCGGAAATCCCATCCCACCTCTGGCAGACGGTATTTCAAAATACTCAGGAGGCGATTTTGATTTCCAACCCGGAAGGTGTCATCGTCGAGGTCAATCCGGCCTTCACACGAATTACAGGATATTCGCGTGAAGAAGCTGTCGGCCAAACCACGAAACTGCTGAAATCCGGGTATCAGGACAAAGATTTCTATCGCAAGTTCTGGCAATCACTGGCAGCAGAAGGAAAATGGCAGGGAGAAATCTGGAACCGGCGAAAAAATGGTGACGTCTATCCCGAGTTTCTCACCGTTTCGAGCATCCGCTCGGGCGACAAGATTCAGTACTACATCGCGATTTTTTACGACATCAGTTTTCTCAAAGAGCAGACCGACCGCTTCAGGCATCTGGCGCATCACGACGCGCTCACCGGGCTGCCCAATCGCCTGGCCCTCGAACTTTTTTTGCCGCAGGCTCTGGCGCGCGCAAGGCGGCAGGGGACCTTGCTGGTGCTCGGAATGATCGATCTCGATGATTTCAAACCCATCAACGACACCTTCGGCCACAAGGCAGGCGATGATTTATTGCGCGCCTTTGCGCAACGCCTGCAGCAAAGCGTTCGCAGCACCGACATGGTTGCACGGTTCGGTGGCGACGAGTTTGTCATCGTGCTCGAGGGATTGGTGCGCGAAAGTGAAGTCGAAAACTGCCTGGATCGAATCGGCGAAATCTGCCGGTCGCCGTTCATCCTGCCCGAAGGCATCGAGGCAAAAATCGGCCTCAGCCTAGGATGGATCCTTTACCCCGATGACGACGCCGAAAACACCAACTCGGCCGATCGTCTGCTGCGCAATGCCGACATGGCGTTGTATGTCGCCAAAGCCGAAAAAGGCGACAGAGCCTCGTGGCGCCACCGCTGGGGACAGACGGCACAGACACAGATTCTGGCAGCGCACAGTGACCGCATCGAAGGGTATGGGGACCTGTGCGAGCGGTTGCTGCGTATCGGCGCGCCGACGATTGCCGATGCGGCACGCCAGTTCGTCGAAGCGTTCTATGCGTCGCTGGCGAAGTCGGCGGAATCGGCCTCCATTCTGGCCACGCTCAGCGGGCAGGAAATGCAGCATCTCAAAGACCGCCAGGCCGAACATCTGCACTGGTTGCTCAACCCGGAGTTGACTGCAGAGCAGCACCGCGAACGCGCGCTGCAGATCGGCCAAATCCACGCCCTGGTCGGCGTGAGGCCGTCGACGCTGGTGCAGGCGATGGGCATTTATCAGCAAAATCTGGTCGACCGCATCATCGCCATGCCGGCCCGGGTCGTCGACCGCGCCAGCCTGGTGCAGGTCATCAACATCCGCCTGGAGCAAGAACTGCGCGCCGAAATCGACGCCGTCGAGCAATTGCAGGCAGCCTACCGCCACTGGTTGGCCGATTGCGCCAGAGCGGCGTCGGCCGCCGGGTCGATCGATGCGTATATCGCTGCCTGCATCGACCGCCTGGTCGAGTTGCCGGGGATGGCCGCTGCCGCCTGGGGCCAGCCCGGCGGCAGCGGGCAGGCCGTCGTGCGCCACGCCAGTGGACGCTTCAACGACTACATCGAAGCCCTGCGCAATGCCCGGCTGGACACCGAACTGGCGCTCAGCGAAAACTCCCGCAGTCAATCCACCGTCGCCCGGGCGTGGGCAAGCCGTGCCGTCGTCGTCAACCCCAGTTATATCCGCGATCACCACCATGCGCGCTGGCGCGAAACGGCTTGGGCCGTCGGTATCCGTTCGTCGGCTGCCGTGCCGGTGACGCTGCGGGACGAGCCCATCGGTGTGGTCAGTCTGTACGGCCGTTATCCTGCCCAGTTCGAAGGGCTGTTCATGCGCGATCTGCTCGACACCTTGCAGTACGTCTTGAGTTGGGCCGCGGCGTGCAGCAGCGCATCACGGACGGCGCAGCCACCGACCACCGCTCACGCCAGCGAGTAACACAACCAGGTCAGGCATCCGTTGCGCTGGGCTGTTTCTGCCCGCCCGAGAAGCCGATGTTCCGTTCAGCCTGTTCCCAGATGAAATGACCGTTCATCTTCCGCCCCCCGCCTCTGCCCAGCATTTGCTGACGTTTTCCGACACCCTGCTGCGCGAGCTCGCCGCGGGGCGCAGCCCCCGTGAACTGGCCGATCATCTGTGCCGTTTTGCGCAGCAGATCAGCCCCGGGCACATCGCCAGCATGCTCCGTCTCGGCGAAGACGGCCTGCTGCATGTTTTTGCTGCGCCGTCGGCTCCTGCCGAACTGCTCGCCGCGATCGACGGCCTCAAGCCCGGTCCCCATGCCGGATCGTGTGGCAACGTCGTCCTGCAGCGTCAACCGGTTTTTGTCGATGACATCCGCGGCGACGCGCGCTGGGACGATTTGCGTCCGATCGCCAACCAGTGGGATTTGCAGTCCTGCTGGTCCTACCCCGTTTCGCTCGACGGCAAGCTGGTTGGCACATTCGCGTTGACCGGAACGACAAGCCGTTCGGCCACGGAAAACGAACGGCAACTACTCAACTATGCAGCAACCATTGCCTCGACGCTTCTGACCTTCGACCGGCTCGCCGCCGAGCGCAACCGGCATGCCCTGGCACTGGATCGCGCGCGGCGTTTCGCCGGCGTTCTGGCAAGGGTGTCGCACGAGGTGGGCGAAACCCGCGAGCAGGGCCCGCTCGTCGAATTCATCTGCAACGCCCTGGTCGAAGACGCCGGGGTGACCACCGCCTGGGTCGGTGCCGTGGACCGGCAGGGCAAGCTGTCGGTACTGACCTGCAAGGGACGGTGCGGCCAGCTGCCGGCGTTCGTCGAGGCGATCAACGCAGGACATTTTGGTCAAGCCTGCCCTGTGGCCCTGGCGATGCAGACGCACCATGCAGTGTTTGTCCAGTCCCTGCAAACCGTGAGGCAAAACCCCGCGGAGATCGAGCTGGCCCCCACCAGCCTGACAGGTGCCGCCGCGGCAATCCCCATCGACGGCGTGGACGGCCAGTTCATCGTCCTCTCTGTGCTGCATGCCGAAAGCGGCATTTTCGACGAAGAGCTCCGCTCTTTGCTCAACCAGATCGGACAAGAGCTTCGGCGGGGTCTGGAGCGTCTGTCCGCCGCGCGTCAGCGACAGTCTGAACGCGCGCTGCGCGACGCGATGGTGGACAACAACCTGGTCGGCATGGCGGTCGTGGAGCAGGGAGTGCTTCGTGCCCTCAATCTGCGGTTTTCCCAGTTGTTGGGGCACGGAGACAAACGAGACGCCATGGGCCAGACGACTGAAGCCATGCTGTCGCAGCTCGACGTGATCGACACCAACAAGGAAGACATCCTGCGACAGCTGCAGAACCACGATCTGGTGGAGTTCGAGGCGCGACACGGCACGGATGCCGCGGCTGTGTGGATCCGTCTGAGTGCACGCCGCGTGCAATCGCCCGGGGCCGATGCGGAGTGGGTCTGGTCTGCCATCGACGTGACGCAGGAGCGCAGAATCCGCGAGCGTTTGCGCTGGCAGGCCACACACGACGACCTGACGGGTCTGCCCAACCGGTACGCCCTGGACGAGCGGCTGCACGACCTCATGGACGCCACGCCGTCGCGCCTGAAGCCGCTGGCCGTGGTGTGGATCGACCTCAACGCCTTCGGTGCGGTGGTGCAGCGCTACGGCCGCGAGGCCGGGGACGACGCCTTGCGCGAAATCGCCGACCGTCTGCGCCATGCGCTGACCGCGGCCGATTTTTTGGCGCGTCCCGGCGGGGACGAATTCGTTTTGCTCATCCCGCTCGACGGCAACGCCGCCGCAGCCGAGCTGGAGTCCCGCCTGAGCGCGCTGCGTGACAGTCTCGGTCAGCCGCTTCGCGCATTGCCCGGCCAAACCGCCGTCAGCGCCTGCATGGGTGTGGCGATTTTCCCTGACGATGCCGGCTCCGTCGGCGAAGTCCTGCGCTGCGCCGAGTCGGCGCTGCACAGCTGCAAGCTGCACCGGGCACAGCGCGGCCAGTGGTGGCTGCGCTGGGGGGATGACGTCGCCGCCGAAACGCGCGACATGACGACGCTTCGTGTCCCAGCGGCATACGGGCCGCGCGCCCGCGAGCTACTGCAGGCGATCCACGAGCGGTTGTTGCCCATGGCCGAGGTCTTTGTCGCCAGCTTTTATGCCGGACTGGCCGGCGATGCGCGCAACGCCGCAGTGCTCAGCCGCCTCACCGCGGAAGAGTTCACGCGGCTCAAAAGCCATCAGGTCGCACATTTCCGCCAGCTGCTCAGCCCGGATCTCGATGCGGCCGATCAACGCCGGGAAGCGCAGCGCATCGGCCGCGTGCATGCCTGCGTCGGCGTCAGTGCCGCCGCCTTGACCAAGGCGTTTTTCAGCTATGGCCACCTCGCCACAGAGACGGTCAACGACCTGCCGCTCAACGCCCTGCACCGCGTGCACTTGCACGACATCCTGGCGCAGCGCATCAGCGAAGACCTGCAGCAGCAAATCGACGCCGGCGATGAAGTGGTGCAGATTTACCGGCAATGGCCGGCCAAGGCGCTGGCCGATCTGGACCATTACGTCCTCTGGCCCGATTTTGTCGAGCATATCGGCCAGTGCCTCGAACAACTGCCGGCGATCAAAGGAGTCAGCGTAGCCCGCCCCGGTGAAGACGGCCGTTTCATTTTCGAATACGTCAGCGCCTCGCTGCGCCCGTTCCTCGACATCGGTGTCAGCCTCTCCGACCGCGGCACGTTTTCCCGAACCTGGCTCGACGGGCGCGTGCACACCACGGTGAATTACACCGAAGACCCGCGCGTCGCCCGCTGGCACGAGGTGGCGCGCAAGACCGGTGTGCGCAGCAACGCCGCGCTGCCGGTGCTCGACGAAAACCGCCGTCCCGTGGCCGTCGTGTCGGTGTTCGGCGAATATCCCGGTCAGTTCGAAGCGCAAGCCTTCGGCCCCTGGCTCGACGCCGTCGTGCAGATTTTCCACCAGGCCTGGGTACGTTTCGAGGCCGGACGGGTTGCCGCACCGCTGTCGGGCGAACGCATGGAGCGCATGCGTGAGCTGATCGCCGCCGGGCAGATTGCCATGTATTACCAACCGATCATCGATTTGCGCAGTGGCGAGTGTTCCAAATTCGAGGCACTCGCCAGACTGCGCGACGGCGATCATCTGGTCTGCCCTGCGGAATTCCTTCCCGCATGCGGCGTCATCGAACTCACCCAGTTGTTCATCCAGGGTTTGCAGCAAACCCTGTCGCAACTGCGGCTGTGGGAACGGCAGGGACTACTGCTGCACGCATCGCTCAATCTGCCGCCATCGGTCCTGCGCGAAGCCCGGCTCCCGGCGATGCTGGCCGACGCGCTGGCCGAATCGCAGGTTGCCGCGTCCCGGTTGACCCTCGAACTGCTGGAAACCGAGCAGTGGGCAGGCGATGAGCGCGTCGAGCGCAATCTGGCCAGTGTCAAACAGATCGGGGTTCAGATCGCGATGGACGACCTGGGCTCCGGCTACTCCAGCCTGTTGCGGCTGCGCCAGCTCAATTTCGACCTGGTCAAGATCGACCAGGGTCTGGTGCGCGACGTGCAACATCAGCCAGAAATGGTCAGGGCCATCGTCGGTGGCCTGTCCGATCTGATGCACCGCCTGGGCATCAGTGTGGTCGTCGAAGGGCTCGAAACCGAGGAGTTGATCCGGCTGGCAACAGAACTCGGCGCCGATGGCGGCCAGGGTTACGCGATTGCCCGCCCCATGCCAGCCGCCGAAGTCGTGCCCTGGATACAGCAGTTGCGCCGGACGTTGGCGGATCGTAAGCATCATGCCGGGTAAACCGATCACCACTCCCCGCACTCTCCAGGCCCCATGCTGCAAGCTGCAAACAGCCCCGTGAAGGCGCCGACTGCGCCGCCATCTGCCGACCGCGATCTACTCGCGGACACCCCACCGCGGCTCGACACCTGGGGGCTGTTCGTCGAACCAAAGGACGAACAGAGTTATCGCGCTGCGCGCTGGAGCAGTCTGTCCAGACGGTTGCGCTGGCTGGGTCTGGGTGGCGGCATCGCCTATCTCCTCAGTTCGGCCACCGATTGGGCGGTGTTGCACGGCGGGCTGGGGTTTTCCGTTCTTCTGGCGCTGCGTTTCTTCGTGTTTCTGCTCGGTTTGAGGCTGTTCATGCTCGCGCGCGAACAGCCTGACCACGGCGGTGGCACGAACCTCAAACGCGCCGCAGACGTGCTGGTGTTGTACGAATACGCTCTGGCCGCCGTGTTCGTCATCCTCGTGCCGCTTTACGGCGGGCGCGTCAGCGCGGAATTTCAGAGCATTTCGGTGTTTGTCATGCTCCTGGCGCTGTATCTCTACGCCCCCATGCTGCATGTGGCGTCGCTGTGGCTGGGGCCGCTGTTTGCCGCAGTGTTCTGGATCGAAGCCGCCACCGTACTGCCCACACCGAAAGCGATGGTCGTCGAGTTGTTCATTCTGCTCGGCTTTACCGTCGTCACCGGTGCGCAAATCGCGGTACAGACGGCAAGGCGCCAACGCCGCGCATGGGTCGACCAGCGCCGTGTGGCCGAAGCGCGCGAACGCCTGCGCAAGGTGTTCGAAGTCTGTCCCGTGCCGCTGGTTCTCACCCGCCGCAGCGATTCGCGCATCCTGGACCACAATGCGGCATTCGTGCAGCTTCTGGCGCAGCAGCAAGGCGATCCGGGCGAACAGACCGTGCCGGGATTTTTTGCACCGCTCTACGCGCGCCCTGCCGACAGGCAGGTGGTGCTCGACGCCATCGATCGCGACGGCTTTGCAGGGCCTCTGGACCTGCGACTGCGCGGCAGCGGCGGGCAGATGATCGATGTGGCGTTTTCTGCCGTCCGCCTGGACAGCCAATCCGATTTCCTGCTGTGCAGCCTGGTCGAGATCACCGCCCGCAAACGCCGCGAGGAAGAGCTCGACCGTCTGGCCCAGACCGATGTGCTCACCGGCCTGCTCAACCGCAAAGGCCTGGCAGCGGCGCTCGAACAGGCGCTCGAACAGGCAGGCAAACAACACCAGGCCGTGGCCGTCGGTTACATCGATCTGGATGATTTCAAACCGGTCAACGACACCTATGGCCATGCCGCGGGGGATGCCGTACTGCGGGAGCTCGCCGCGCGGCTGCGCTCGATCCGCCCTGGACAGACGGTGCTGGCACGGATTGGCGGAGATGAGCTGGTCGCGGTTTTGCTCGGTCTGGATCCGTCGCAACCGCAACCGCAGCTGCAACAGTGGATCACCCAGTTGCATCACGCCGTCGAAGAGGATTTCCTCCTCGACCAGGGACAGCGGGCGCGGATCGGTATGAGCATGGGGCTGGCGATCTACCCGCGTGACGGTGCCGATGCCGATGCCTTGCTGCGTCAGGCCGATGCCGCCCTGTATCAGATCAAAAGCCGAAAAAACCGCCGGCAGCACTGGTGGCAGGAGGGTGTTCTGCCGGTGGAGCAGTCGGCAAGCGAACCTCCGCTCGACGCCTATGGCCCGCGGGCAAGGCAGTTGCTCGCCCAGCATCGAGACTGGTTTGCCAGCCTCGCGGACGAATTCATCGGCACGTTTTATCAACGGCTGGCGCTGGAGGACGCGCCGCGGGCGATTTTGCAAGCGCTTGCTGCCGGCGAACTGCAAACCCTCAAGACACGCCAGGCCGAACACCTGCGGTTTTTGTTCGACCCGTCAAGCACGGCACAAGACATCAGGCAGCAGGCGCAGCGTTTGGGGCGTGTGCATGCCTTGGTCGGCGTGGACGCCGCCCTGCTCGTGCGTTCGGCCTCGATCTACCGCCGACTGCTGAACGACGCACTCGATCACCTCACCCTGAACACACGGTCGCGTTATCAGATGCTTTCGGTCTGCGAGACGCGGCTGCAGGACGACATTCAGGCCGAACTCGATGCCCATGCCGAAACCACGGCTGCATACCTGGACATTCTGGGACGTCCCGTGCCCCTCAATGGCGCACTGTGGGTTGACGTGGCACAAACCGAAATCACTGCCATCGGCGCTTTGCCCGGGGTGCTCGACGCCGCCATCTTGCGCCCGGATCCCGGCGATGTTCTGCAGATCGAGGTCATGGCAGGCCAGGCCTCCGCGACTATCCGCGACATCACCCTGTCCGCCGCCTACCAACCCACACTGGCCGGCACCGGCCCACAAGGCGGCGCACTGGCCGCGCGGGCCTGGCGCCAGAACCAGATTCTCACCGTGCCGTCGTACGCGCAGGACGGACAACTTGCGCACTGGCGCGACAAACTGCTGCCTTTGGGCGTGCGCAGCGTCATGGCCATTCCCATCCGCGGCCAGGACGATCATCCCGCCCTCGTTCTGCGCCTGTTCGGGGCGTATCCGCATCAATTCGAATCGCGCTGGATGCAGCAGTTTGCCTTGGGACTGCAGCAACGCTGGGAATCTGTCTGGCGGCGCAGCCAGACGCCGCCATCCTCCGGGGCGATTGCCGAAAATCAGGCACAGGCCTACCGGCAACGCTTGTTTTCTGGTGGGCTGGTGATGGCGATGCAGCCGATCATCGACCTCGACAGCGGCCGGCTGTGCAAAGTCGAGGCGCTGGCCCGACTCGATGACGGCACCGGTCAGTTGCTTGCCCCGGCCTCGTTTTTGCCCAGTCTGGGAGCGCATGACCTCACCCGGCTGTTCCGCCTCGGTCTCGATCAGGCGCTGCACTGGCTGCGGCAGTGGGACGCGCAGGGACTGACCATCGATATTTCAGTCAATCTCCCCGTGCACACGCTGATCGACTCCGGCCTGGAGCAAATCGTCATGCAGACCCTGGATCGCCACGGTTTGCCAGCCAGCCGCCTGACCCTGGAAATTTTGGAAACACAGGAATTCGACCAAGGGGCACCGCTGGCAGCGATCGACCGGCTGCGACGGCTGGGGGTGCAATTCGCCATCGACGATCTGGGAACCGGTTACAGCAGCCTGGAACGGGTGTCATCGGTGCAGTTCAGTGCCATCAAAGTCGACCAGTCCCTGGTGCGCCACATGCGCCAGGCGCCATTGCAGGCGCTGGCGCTCATTGGTGCCTTGTCACAACTGGGAAAAGACCTCGGGCGGGAGGTGATCGTCGAGGGCGTGGAAGACGAGGGCATTTTGGAGGCCGTGCAGTTGCTCGGCGCCAGCCATGCGCAGGGCTTCGGCATCGCCAGGCCGATGCTGCCGCAGGCGTTGCCGGAGTGGTGGGCGCAATGGCAAGCCAAACCGCTGGCAGGCAGCGATGCGCCACTGACCACGGCTTTGGGCGCTCTGGCCTATCAGTGGATGCAGGCCCGCATGCATCCGGCGGGATGTGCGGCGCCGCTGGAGCAATGCCGTCTGACAGGATTTTTGCGGCGCCCCGGCATCCCCGCCACCCGGCTGGCGTCCTCGCATGCAAGGCTTCACGCTGACACGGCCGATGCCGCGGCGGTCAGGGAGTTCACCGCGCTGCTGGTGGATCTGGTGCGGGAGGAAGCGGCTGACCTTGCGCGCGTCACGCGCTGATTCAGCATCACCCACACTCATGGCGCTGCATGCGGGTTATCCACCCCGCTGGCAGCCGATTCATCGACTCGGGCAGGGTAATCCCCCAGCTCGCGGTGATCCAGGTCAAACGACTTGCCAAAAGCCAACCCGTTGCAGTTGGTTACTGTCAAGTCTCTCACTGCCCGTGACGTCAAAGCATACAAATTGACGGTCAAAGACGAAACTGGCAAATCATCTTATCTATAAACATCAATATCTATTCACATCATGAAGTTTCTCGTCGTCGATGACTTTCCCACCATGCGCCGCATCGTCCGTGGCCTTCTGCAGCAAACCGGTTACGTGACCGGCACGATCGACGAAGCCGAAGACGGCGTGCACGCACTCAAGCGTCTGGAAGCAGGAGGAATCGACTTCGTCGTCACCGACTGGAACATGCCGAATATGCAGGGTATCGATCTGCTGCGCGCCATTCGTGCCAGCAGCGACCCGGCAATCAGGGCCCTGCCGGTGCTCATGGTGACGGCCGAGGCAAAAAAGGAAAACATCATCGAAGCCGCGCAGGCAGGGGTCAACGGCTACATCGTCAAGCCCTTCACTGCAGACACTCTCAAAACCAAGATCGACGCGATCCTGGATCGTTTAGGCAAAAAACCCGCATGATGAACGACACACCAGTCCCCGTAGCCCCGCTGCCCGAGCCGCCTGCCGATGCGCTGCGCAAGCTGCGCGAGGCCGACGCCCTGCTGGCCGAAGGCGTGCAACGCATCATGGGTGTGGCCACGGACCTGCCCGGGGCCAGCCACCCCCTGGAAGAAGCCCTGCGGCTCAGCGAGGAGCAGGCCATGGCCACCATGGATGCTGCCGAATCGGCGCAAAAACAACTGCTGCTGATCGAGCAAACCGCCATCGCCGGCGGCTTCATCGACGCGCCGCTTGAGGCAATCAGAAACAGCCTGCAAACCATTCTCACCAGCCAGCAAGGCCAGGATCTGGCCGGGCAGCGGTTGAAAAAAACCATCACGCTGCTGCACGCCGTGGAAACGCGCGTGCAGGAGGCTTTATCCCAGTTCGGGGCACTAGCCTGCACGCAAGACGGCGAAGTGCAAGACACCTTTTCCGGCCAGCGACTGGACCAGGGCAGCGTAGACGATCTGCTGGCCGAGCTCGGCATCTGAGCGCAGGCCAACCGACCTCTGTTACAGGCATGTCATGGACAACGACATTCTGCAGGAATTTCTCGCTGAATCCCGCGAGCTGTTGAGCAGCGCGCAGGAACAGCTGCTCAAACTCGAAGCTGCACCGACCGACGCGAACACCCTCGGCGCCATCTTCCGTGCGTTTCACACCCTCAAGGGCGGCGCCGGGTTTCTCGAAGCGCAGAACATGGTCGACTGGTGCCATCACCTGGAAGATTTGCTCGACAAACTGCGCAGCGGTCGCCTGCGCGCCGATCCCGGAATGATCGACGCCATCCTGCAAGGCACCGACGTGATTTCCGCGATGCTCGACGACATGGCCAAGGGCGAAAACCCCGCAGCGGGGCCGCAGGAACTGGGAGCGCGGATTCAGGCCTACGCCCGCGGTGAAGCGCCATCGGCACCGTTGGCGGGGGCTGCACAAACCGCCACACCGTCCAGTGTGACGGTCGATCCCCCTACCCCCGCCGCGCCTGCCGGGATTGCAGTCACAACATCCGGCCAGCAGCGAGAAGCCGCTGCTGCCAGGCCGCAGGAACGCGCCGCCCAGAGCGCGCCCAGTGGGGACGATCCGGCGTTGCAAGCGCTGTTCGACCAAACCCTGGATGCCACTTTCGGCCGCGGCAAGGCCCCGGGAACCAGCCCCGGACGGCCGCCCACCTCCCCCCCTGCGCCTGCTGCGCTGGCGGGAAACAATTCAGTGGGCAACGCCGTCTCGCCGCCTGCAGAACCTGTGGCGGAAACCACCATCCGCGTCGACTCCGGGCGACTGGATCAAACGATGAATCAGGTCGGTGAACTCGTCCTGCTGCGCAACCGTCTTGCCGCTGCAGTCGGCCGGCTCAGCCCGCAGGACGACGCGCTGTCCCGGCTGGTGCGCGAAACCGATCTGGCGGTCAACGACCTGCAGAACACTGTGATGCGCCTGCGCATGCAGCCGTGCAAGCGGCTGTTCCAAAGCCTGCCGCGGGTCGTCCGTGACGCCAGCCGCAGCCTGGGCAAGCAGGTTCGTCTGGAACTCAGTGGGGAAGACGTGGAAATCGACAAAACGGTGATCGATGCCTTGTCCGCACCGCTGATTCACCTCGTCCGCAATGCCCTCGATCACGGGCTGGAAACACCGCAGGAACGGCAGAGCACGGCCAAGCCGCCGGAAGGTTTGCTGGAGGTCGCTGCCATCCATCTGGGCGACAAGGTGCAAATCCGCGTCCGGGATGACGGACGCGGCATGAATCCGCAAAAGATTCTGCAGACCGCGCTGGCCAAAGGGGTGATCAGCGAAGCGGATGCCGCCCGGCTCTCCGAGCGGGAAATGCTCGATCTGATTTTCGTTCCGGGCTTTTCGACCAAAGACCAGGTCAGCGAACTCTCCGGCCGCGGCGTGGGCATGGATGTGGTGCGCTCGGCGGTGCAGTCACTGCGCGGCAGGGTGGATATCGTCACCCGTCCCAACCAGGGCACCACACTCACCCTGGAGTTGCCGCTGACCCTGGCCGTGCTTCCCGTGCTGTATTTCCGCCTGCGGCGCGACGTGTACGCCCTGCCGGTGACGGTCGTCGACAGCCTGATGGAAATCGATCCGGCGCAGATCCACAACATTTCCGGCCGTCTGATGGCCCACGTCGCCCCCGACCGCATCGTGCCGTATGTCGACCTGGGCCTGCACCTGCAGGGGCAGCCGATGCAGTTCGGCAAGGAAAGCATCGAAGGCATCCTGACCGAACAGGGGCTGCTCATCGTTTCCGAAGCAATCGGCACCGAAGATTCGGTGGTCAAACCGCTGGACATCTCCGCGCAGGCAAGCTGGTACCAGGGGGCGACGATTTCCGGAAATGGAGCCGTAGTACTCATTCTCGACACGCAGTCCTTTACCCGCGCGCTGCGACGGCAGACGGATACCGCCCTGCCCGCCGTGGCGACTGGCGGATTCACCCTGCCCGACTGAAAGAATTCCCCCGGAGCAATGCCATGACCACGCCCAACGGCTTCGATCATTTTCGGCAACAGTTCCTCGGCATCGCCGACGCCACCTTTACCTTCCGTGCCGACTTGCACCGGCGGCTGGGCGAAATCGACCGCAAAGCGCTCAATGCCCAGGTGCTGGTCAAACGCCGTGGCAAAGAACTCATGGGTTACGGGGTGGTGGCGCAGTCGTTCCGCGAAGGTGCGCAGCAACTGCAGGCGGCCAGCGCCCTGGTGCAACAAGCCATCGAACCGCTGATGATGGGATTCATGCGCACGCTGCGCGATACCCAGCAGGTCGACAAACTTGAAGGTTTGCCCCCCGCCGTGAGAAAACTCGCCCCGCGGCTGTGCGAAGCGCTGCAGAAACACCAGCGCGCGCTTGAAGAAGGTGCGGTGCAAACCCAACGCGACATTCGGCAGCTGCAGCAGGCCCTGCTGCGCTTCGAATCCATCGTGGCCGAAATCGAATATGTCGTGGTCAATGGCCGCAT
>JAJZAQ010000015.1 GCA_021799355.1 Pseudomonadota bacterium | reverse complement strand
CGTGCGCCGGCAGATGCAGCGCAACGCCCAGCGTGCGGTCGGCGTGCACGCTGCCGGTGAGCAGCACCACGGTTTTCCCCGGCTGCGCCAGCGCCAGACTGTGCGCGGCCATGCTGTCGTCGCGGGCGAGCTGCACCCGCGTCATCGCCGGCAGTTGCGCCGCGGGCAGCAGGCCGCAATGGCTGTCGGCGACGTCGTCCTGCAGGCGCCGGCGCACCGCGGGCGGCACGCTGTCGTCCCAGCGCGGCTGCTGCATCGCCGCGCGCACATCGCCGCGCGGCAGGTTGACGCCGACCACCGGCACCCCGGCGCGCACCGCCGCCATGACCGGCGCGGCGTACAGCCGCCACGGCCAGCCGGCGTCGTCCCAGTGCAGACGGTCGCGCACCTCGGCGTCGGTGGCCTGTGCCGGGCCGCCGAAGCGCCAGCCGGCGTCGGCCATTTCCAGCGCCAGCGCGGCCAGTTGCCGGCGCTGCGCCAGCGCCTGGATGATCCACGCCTGCACGGCGTGATGATCCGGATGGTCGTGCTGCTCGCCGAGCAGGCACAGGGTGGCGTGCGCGCAGTCGGCCAGCAGCGTTGCCGGGCCGATCAACCGCTGCCCCGGCAGCAGGATGCGTCCGACCCAGGGCGAATCGGCCAGCACCGGTTGGGTGTAGCGCGGCAAGGGCGGCAGCCCGGCCAAGGCGGCTGCCGGCTGCGGACGCAGCCACAGCGGGGCCACGGCAGCCGCCCCCAGCGCAAGGCTCAGACGGCGGCGCGCGCGGTTGGCGCGGTGCGGGCAATGGCGGGTGGACGGCATGGCGGACTGGCGGTGCGATACAGTGCACGCAACATACCGCAAGTGGCTTATTCCGCGTGCAGCCCGGATCAAGTTTCGCAGCGCAACCGCCCGCCGCCGCCCCGCCAGAGGCGTTGCGGCTGTTTTTCGCCCTCTGGCCGTCCGCGGCGTTGCGCCGGCGGCTGGCGCAGCATCAGGCGCTGTGGGGCTGGACGCCGCCGGCACGGGCGCTGCCTGCGGCCAAATGGCATGTGACGCTGCTGTTCATGCCCGCGGTGGCGGCGCAGCAGGTGCCGGCGCTGCTGCACGCCGGCGCGGCGGTGGGGCAGCGTAGCCGGGCGTTCGACCTGTGGCTCGACCGCGCGGCGGTGTGGCGGCACGGCGGTATCGCGCATCTGGCGCCGGGCAGCGTGCCCGGGGAGTTGCTGGCGTTGCACGCGGCGCTGGCCGCCGAGGCGGCGCGCTGCGGTGTGGCGTTCGACACTCGGCCGTATGCCCCGCACCTCACGCTGGCGCGCCGCGCCGAAAGGCAGACGCCGCCGGCAGCCTTCGCCCCGCTGCGCTGGGCGGTGCGCGACGTGGTGCTGGTGCAGTCGCTGCTGGGCAGCGGGCGCTACGTGGTCATCGGCCGCTGGCCACTGGCCGGCGCGTGCGCGGGCCGTCAGTAGCTGCCGACGCTGCCGAGGGTGGAAATCCACCACGCCAGCACACCGCCTGCGGCCAGCAGCAGCAGCGCCAGCAGCCGCAGCCCCCAGGTATCGCGCGCCGCCGGAGCGCCGGCGACGGTGTCGATGTCGCCGGTGAGCATCGGCCGCACCAGGTTCTGGTGTTTGACCACGGCGTAAAACGCAATCGCCGCGACGTGCAGCCCGACCAGAACGTAGATCAGCGGCTGGCCGATGGTGGTGTGGTAGAAGGTGAACAGCGCGCTGGTGCGGCTGCTGACGGTGCTGGCCAGCGGGCCCTGGTTGAAAATCTCGTCGTTGGCGAACAGGCCGCTGACCACTTGCAGCGTGACCACCAGCAGCAGCGCGATCACCGACAGGCTGCCCAGCGGGTTGTGCCCCAGGCGCAGATGCGGCGGGCGCGGATCGTCGCCGCGCACGTAGCGCGCGATCGCCCGCGGGCCGTAGACGAAGCTGGCGAAACGGGCGTGACGGCTGCCGACCACTCCCCAGCCGAGGCGGAACACCAGCAGGGCGATGAGGCAGTAGCCGCTCCAGTAGTGGTACTGCATGGCGTTGCCGCCGATCAGCCCGGTGACCACCGACACCGTGACGCACACCGCCAGCGCCCAGTGAAACAGCCGCAGCGGCAAATCCCACACGCGCACTTTCATCGCCCGCTCCCGCGTGTCAGCCCTGTTGCCGCAGCTTGCGCGCCGCGTCCAGCGCGAAGTAGGTGAGGATGCCGTCGGCCCCGGCGCGTTTGAACGCCAGCAGGCTTTCCATCATCACCGCGTCGTGGTCCAGCCAGCCGTTTTGCGCCGCGGCCTTGAGCATGGCGTATTCGCCGCTGACCTGGTAGGCGAAGGTGGGCATGCGGAACTCGTCCTTCACCCGGCGCACGATGTCCAGGTACGGCAGGCCGGGCTTGACCATCACCATGTCGGCACCCTCGGCGATGTCCAGCGCGACTTCGCGCAGCGCCTCGTCGCTGTTGCCCGGGTCCATCTGGTAAACCTTTTTGTCGGCCTTGCCCAGGTTGGCCGCCGAACCCACGGCGTCGCGGAACGGGCCGTAGAACGCGCTGGCGTACTTGGCGCTGTACGCCATGATGCGGGTGTGGATATAGCCGCGCTCCTCCAGCGCCTGGCGCACGGCGCCGATGCGTCCGTCCATCATGTCGCTGGGGGCGACGATGTCCACCCCGGCGGCGGCCTGCGCCAGTGCCTGCTGCACCAGCACCTCGACCGTCGGCTCGTTGAGGATGTAGCCGCTGGCGTCGAGCAGGCCGTCCTGGCCGTGCGATGTGTACGGGTCGAGGGCGACGTCGGTGAGCACGCCGAGCTGCGGGAACGCGCTTTTGAGCGCACGCACCGCGCGCGGCACCAGGCCGTCGGGGTTGGTGGCCTCGACGCCGTCGGGGGTTTTCAGCGTCGGGTCGATGACCGGAAACAGCGCCAGCACCGGAATGCCCAGCGTCACGCAGTCTTCGGCCACCGGCAGCAGCTGGTCGATGCTCAGCCGCTCCACGCCCGGCATCGACGCCACGCTCTGCCGCTGCCTGACGCCGTCGAGGATGAAGACCGGGTAGATCAGGTCGTCGGCGCTGAGGCGGTGCTCGCGCACCAGGCGGCGGCTGAAGTCGTCGCGCCGCAGACGGCGCATGCGTGTACCCGGAAATCCGGGCAGGTTCACAAAGTTTTTCATCTCTGGAGTCGCGGGGTGTGGAACTTGACGAGGTCAATGCTATCTTTTCCACGCAGATGGTGCGCCCTCAGGCGGCCATCTCCCGCTTCTCCTCCCTGAGCGGGGCCTTGTTTCAAGGCTTGATTCCCCGGCCAGCACTGCCGGGGATTTTTTTGCCTGCTGCCTGCGCCCGCCCGCGTCTTACACTGAGGGTCTGCAAACAACGGAGTCGGCAATGGCGTTTCAGTGGGTCAAGACCTGGCACATCATTTTTGTCATCGCGTGGTACGCGGGGCTGTTCTATCTGCCGCGGATTTATGTCAATCTGGCGATGGTGCCGGCCGACAGCACGGCAGAGCGCGAGCGCCTGCTGCTGATGGCGCGCAAGCTCTACCGCTTCATGAACATCCTGATGTGGCCCGCGGTGGTGCTCGGCCTGATCCTCTGGCTGTATTACGGTGTCGGCCTGCACGGCCCGGGCAACGGCTGGATCCACCTCAAAGTGGCGCTGGTCGTGCTGCTCATCGGCTACCAGCACTGGTGCAAGCGCATCCTGCGGCAGTTCGAGCAGGGGCGCAACACCCGCAGCCACAAGTGGTATCGCTGGTTCAACGAAATCCCGACCCTCATTCTGTTCATCATCATCCCCCTGGTCGTCATCAAGCCGTTCTGACGCAGCGGCGGCGCGCCGCCTGCCGCTGCCCGCCGCGTTGCGGCGTGTGCCGCCGTCCGACATGCCCACGCCGCCTCGAACACCCCAGTCCCACCGCCCGGTGTCGCGGTTTGCGCGCTACGCGCTGGCCGCCTACGGCGTGCTCATCGTCTACGCCAGCCTCTATCCGTTCGCCGGCTGGCGCTGGCAGGGGTTTTCGCCGTTCGATTTCGTCACCGCGCCGCTGCCGCGTTACCTCACCGCCAGCGACCTGCTGATCAACGTCTTCGGCTATGCACCGCTGGGCTATCTGCTCGCGCGCAATCTGCCGTCGCGCTGGCGGCGCTGGCCGTCCTGGCTAGTGGCCAGTGCGCTGTCCAGCGCGGTGTCGTTCAGCATGGAATCGATCCAGGCGTTTTTGCCCATGCGGGTGTCGTCCAACCTCGACTGGCTGACCAATTCGCTGGGCGGGGCGATCGGCGCGGCCGTGTGCGTCTGGCTGCTGCCGCGGCTGCGGCTGGCGGCGCTGCTGCGGCTGTGGCGCGAGCGCTGGTTTTCGCCGCACGTCGGCTACGGACTGCTGCTGCTGGCGTTGTGGCCGGTGGCGCTGCTGTGGCCGACCGCCGTGCTGCTGGGCACCGGGCAGATCGTGCCCACGCTGCTGCAACCCGCGCTCGACACCGACACCTGGCGCGTGCTGTCGGCGTGGTTCGAAGGCAGCGGGCTGCGGCTGGCCGGTTTTGCCCCGATGGGGCCGCTGCGCCAGACCGGCATCACCGCCGCCATGCTCGTGGGCGGCATCCTCACCCTCAACGCCCTGCTGCGCCCGGGGGCGCCGCGGCTGCGGCTGGCGCTGGCGCTGACGGCGGCGGCGCTGGCCGCGGTCAGCCTGTCGGCGGCGCTGAGCTTCGGCCCGGATCATGCACTGGCGTGGGCGACGCCGCCGGCGCTGCGCAGCCTGGTCGTCGGCCTGCTGCTCGCCTTGCCGCTGGTCTACCTGCCGCCGCGCGCCAGCGCCGCGGTCGCGGCACTGAGCCTGCTGCTGGCGCTGCTGTGGATCAATTTTTCCGGCCCGGGCCCGTACTATGCGCTGAATCTGCAGGCGTGGAGCCAGGGGCTGTTCATCCGCCTGTACGGCCTGCCGCAGTGGCTGAGCTGGCTGTGGCCGTTCGCGCTTCTGGTTTATCTTGTCTCCCGTGTGCTCGGCCCTGCCGGCGCGCGTTCCGATCGCATCCCATGAGTCATTACAAGCACCATATTTTTTTCTGTCTGAACCAGCGTGAGCCGAACGCCGCGCGGCCGTGCTGCGCCGGGCACGGCGCCGAGGCGGCGTTCGAACATTGCAAGGCCGAGGTCAAACGGCTGGGGCTGGCCGGGCCGGGGCAGGTGCGCGTCAACCGTGCCGGCTGCATGGATCGCTGCGAGCAGGGGCCGGTGTGCGTGGTCTACCCCGAAGGCGTGTGGTACACCTACGTCGATCTCGCCGACATCGACGACATCGTGCAAACCCATCTGGTCGGCGGCCGCGTGGTCGAGCGCCTGCGGCTGCCGGACGAGCCGGAATCCGCGGCATGAACGCGCAGACGCAGCGGCAGCTGATCGACGGCCCGGCAGGGGCCATCGAGGTGGCGGTCGATGCCCCGGCGGGGACGCCGCGTGGGCTGGCGCTGGTGGCGCATCCGCACCCGTTGTTCGGCGGCACGCTGGACAACAAGGTGGCGCAAACCCTGGCGCGCGCCTGGGTGCAGCTCGGCTTTGTCAGCGTGCGGCCGAATTTCCGCGGTGTGGGCCGCACCGCGGGGGTGCACGACGGCGGCAACGGCGAGACCGACGATCTGCTCGCCGTGCTGCAGCACTATCGCCCGGAGGTCGCCGCGCAGGCCGGGCTGGACGGGCGGGCGCTGCCGCTGGCGCTGGCTGGGTTTTCCTTCGGCGCCGCGGTGGCCGCACGCTGCGCGCAGCGGCTGCAGCAGCAGGGCGTGGCGCTGGCGCACCTCACGCTGGTGGGCACCGCAGTGACGCGCTTTGCCGTCCCGGCCGTGCGCCCGGCCGACGCGCCGCCGCTGGCGGCGACGCTGTCGGTGCTGCACGGTGAGCAGGACGATGTGGTGCCGCTGGCCGCGGTGCTCGACTGGGCGCGGCCGCAGCAGGTGCCGGTGGTGGTGTGGCCCGGTGCCGGGCATTTTTTCCACGGCCTGCTCGTGCCGCTGCGCGACTGGGTCTGCCGCTGGCATGGCGCGGGCGACGGCCCGGCGCCGCCTTGAGCGAACCTTCCCGCCGTAGCGGACTCTACGGCTGCAATGGCTGCGCCGGCGCCGTGTCGGCGCCAGTGGCGCGGCTGCACCGCAGTGCTGGGCCTGCCGGCCGACGGTCGGCGCGGCTGCGGCAAAACTTCGTCACCCCTGAGCCGCGCGGCTGCTGCTAGGGTGTCGGTTTTTTTCGGACGTTCACATCAGGATTGCCCATGACAGTCTCCTCTTTGCTCGCTGCCTGCGGCGCGGCCTGTGCGCTCGCGCTGACGCCTGTCGCGCAGGCCGCTGCCGCCCCAGCCGCCGCTCCCGCAGTCAGCGCCAGCGCGGCGGCTGCGCCGCTCACGCCGATGCAGGCGCTGCTGGCGACCGTGCCGCCGCCCAAACTCGACGCCCGTGCCTGGATCGTGGTCGATCTCACCAGCGGCCAGATCCTTGCCGAGCACAACGCCCACCAGCAGGAGGCCCCGGCGTCGCTGACCAAGCTGATGACCGCCTACCTCACGTTCAAGGCGCTCAAGGAAGGCACGATCAAGCTCGACCAGATGGTCACCGAGTCGACCGAGGCGTGGAAAACCGGCGGTTCGCGCATGTTCATCGACCCGCGGGTGCCGGTGTCGGTCAACGACCTGCTGCTGGGCATGATCGTGCAGTCTGGCAACGACGCGGCGATGACCCTGGCGCAGACCGTGGCCGGATCGACCAGCGCCTTCGTCGCCATGATGAACCGCCAGGCGCAGCAATGGGGGCTCAAGGGCACGCACTTCATGGACCCCACCGGCCTGCCCGACCCTGGACACCACACCACGGCGTATGACCTGTCGGTCATCGCCACGCACATCATCCGCGACTTTCCGCAGGACTACGCCCGTTACTTCAAGGTCAAGGAGTTCACCTACAACCACATCACCCAGCCCAACCGCGTCAGCCTGCTGTTCACCGATCCGTCGGTCGACGGCATGAAAACCGGCTACACCGCCGAGGCCGGTTACTGCATGATCACCTCGGCGCTGCGGCAATTTCCCAACGGGCCGCGCCGCTTGCTCACCGTGGTGATGGGCACGCCCAGCGAGCGCGCCCGCGGCGAGGAAAGCCAGGTGCTGCTCAACTGGGGCTACCAGAATTTCGACGACATCGTGCTGGCCACCCCGGGCAAACCGGTGCTCACCGCCACGGTGTGGAAGGGCACGAGCGACAAGGCCGAGCTCGGCTCGACCGTGCCGGTGGTCATCACCGTGCCGCGCGGCATGGGCAAAGACATCCAGACCAAAGCCGTGCGTCCCGACCCGCTGGTGGCACCGTTGGCCGCCGGGCAACGCATCGGCCAGCTCGACGTGAGCCTCAACGGCAAACCGCTGGCCACTTATCCGCTGCAGGTCATCAAGGCCGTGCCCGAGGCCGGAATCTTTGGCCGGGCGTGGGACAGCTTGCGGCTGATGATCAAGTAAACCACTGCCCGCCGTCTCCGGCGGCGGGTTTGCGCGCCGCGGCGGCGCAGGTCACGCCGCGGCGGTGTGCAGCGATTCGCCGGTGCACACCTCGCCGCGCAGCGAATGCGGGTACGCCGTGGTGATGCGCACCGGCAGCAACTGGCCGATCAGCCGCGCGTTGCCGGCGAAGTGCACGATGCGGTTGTCTTCGGTGCGACCCTGCAGGTCCGCCGGGTTTTTCCGCCCCGGCCCTTCGACCAGCACCGATTGCACCGTGCCGACCATTGCCTGGTTGCGCGCCTGCGCGAAGTCCTCGATGCGCGCCTGCAGCGTCTGCAGCCGTTGCAGCTTGACTTCGGCCGGGGTGTCGTCGGGCAGATTGGCCGCCGGCGTGCCCGGCCGCGGGCTGAAAATGAAACTGAAGCTGGCGTCGAACTGCACGTCGTCGACGAGTTTCATCAACAGCGCGAAATCGGCATCGGTTTCGCCGGGAAAGCCGACGATGAAGTCCGAGCCGATGGCGATGTCCGGCCGCATTGCGCGCAGCCGGCGCACGATGCTCTTGAACTCCAGCGCGGTGTAGCCGCGTTTCATCGCCGCCAGAATGCGGTCGCTGCCATGCTGCACCGGCAGATGCACGTGGCCCACGAGCTTGGGGATGCGGCCGTAGGCGTCGATCAGCCGCTGGGTGAATTCCTTGGGGTGGCTGGTGGTGTAGCGGATGCGCTCGATGCCGTCGATCTCCGCCACGCAGTCGAGCAGAAATGCAAAATCCTCGCCTTCGCCGCCGCGCCAGGCGTTGACGTTCTGCCCCAGCAGCGTGACCTCGCGCACGCCCAGCGCCGCGAGTTCGGCCACTTCGGTGAGCACGTCCACCAGCGGGCGCGAGACTTCCTCGCCGCGGGTGTAGGGCACGACGCAGTAGCTGCAGTACTTGCTGCAGCCCTCCATGATGGAGACGAAGGCCGTCGGCCCCTCCACCCGCGCCGGCGGCAGATTGTCGAACTTTTCGATTTCCGGAAAGCTGATGTCCACCTGCGCGCGGCCCTGCGCGCGGCGCTGCGCGATCAGCTCGGGCAGGCGGTGCAGCGTCTGCGGCCCGAACACCAGATCGACGTAGGGCGCACGCCGCACCAGCTCCTGCCCCTCCTGGCTGGCGACGCAGCCGCCCACACCGATGAGCAGATCGGGCTTGTCCGCCTTGAGCTCGCGCAGCCGCCCCAGGTCGCTGAACACCTTTTCCTGCGCCTTTTCGCGGATCGAGCAGGTGTTGAGCAGGATGAGGTCGGCCTCGGCCGGGTCGGCCGTGGCGGTGTACCCCTGCGCTGCACGCAGCACGTCGGCCATTTTGGCCGAGTCGTACTCGTTCATCTGGCAGCCGAACGTTTTGATGTAAACCTTTTTCATCGCGCTTCGGGCCCCTTTACGGCCCTTGGTCGGCGGCCCCCGAGGCAGGCTCGCCACTGAAAAACAGCCCGCACTGCCCCGGCGCCTGAGGCACCTGCAGCTGCGCGGCCTCCTGCGGACGGATCAGCCAGACGCGAAACACATTGCCCATCGCGTCGACCTGGAACACCACCCGGCTGCTCACCCCGGAGAGTTGCTGCACCGGGACGATGCGGTGCTGTGCGTCGAGCACCCGCACCCCTGGCCCCAGCGTGTAGCGGGTACAGTTGATGCTCACCTGCGGAAACGCGCCGAACTCCGCCTGACCCTGCAAACTTCCTGCCGGATAAACCGTTTGCGCCAGCGCCGGCACGGCCAGACACAACACGCCGAACCCGGCACCGCCGAGTTTGCGCAGCACGGCACCAAACGACGACAACGGACGACGCATCACAGCCTCCTCTAGGGCGGGCGGCGCAACACCAAGGCCCAGCCACTGCGCCACGGGACATCGCGGAAAACGGCGGGGCAAATTTCGCAGTTTACCAATTGCCTGCCAGCCCGACGGGGAAATCCCGGCCTCAATCCGCTGACATCGAGGTGCAGGACCGCGGCGCCAGCGTGCCGGAAAACCGCCGCGATGCCTTCGACGGCAGAGACAATGACGACCGGCTGATCGTGGCCGTTGCCTACAAGTTGCAGATCGTCTACGTGAAGTTCGTCGGTACCCACAAGGAGTACGACGCAGTGGACGCCGAAACCATCGATGCGGCCTGACCGGCCACGGAGGAAAACATGGACATCCGCCCCATCCGCACCGAAGCAGACTATAAGGACACGCTCAAAGAGATTTCTGCCTTGATGGAATCCGACCCTGATCCGGGCACGCCGGAGGGGGAGCGCCTGGACATCCTGGTCACGCTGGTGCAAGCCTACGAAGGCAAGCATATGTGCATCACTCCGCCCGATCCGGTAGAGGCCATCAAATTCCGCATGGAGCAGAGCGGTCTGTCCGTCAAAGACCTGGAGCCGATCATTGGCAAAAGCAACCGCGTCTACGAAGTCCTGAGCCGCAAGCGCCCGCTGACGCTGGCCATCATCCGCCGATTGCATAAGAGCCTGGGCATCCCCGCCGACGTGCTGATTGCGCAGGGCGCAGCACGCATCAACGACGATGCCAACCTTTGGACGCCGGATCGACGCGCGACGCAACCCGGGGGTAGCGCAAAACTACTCCACGAACACACCCCCGGCTGCAGCCGGAACACCCCGAGAGCGGCGCACCGCAGCGGAAAACAAAACCCCCTAAGCTGTTGATTTCTTAGGGGGCTTCGGAGTGGAAGCGGAAAAGTGCGGCCCAATGACTGGTGGCGCTTCAGGGACTCGAACCCCGGACCTGCGGATTATGATTCCGTCGCTCTAACCGACTGAGCTAAAGCGCCTCGGGCAAAGAAGCTTCGCAGTATAGCGCATCAGCGCTGGCTGAAAAGTGGTTGGCGTTTTTCCAGAAACGCCGCCATGCCTTCTTTCTGGTCGGCGGTGGCAAACAGCGCCTGGAACACCCGGCGCTCGAAGCGCAGGCCCTCGGCCAGCGGGGTTTCAAACGCACGGTTGACGCTTTCCTTGGCCAGCAGCACCGATGGCCGCGAATAGCCGCAGACCGTCTGCGCCATGGCCACGGCTTCGTCGAGAGCGCGCTCCAGCGGCACCACCCGCGCCACCAGGCCGCAGCGTTCGGCCTCGTGCGCGTCCATCATCCGCCCGGTGAGCACCAGATCCATGGCCTTGGCTTTGCCGATGGCGCGGGTCAGCCGCTGTGTGCCACCGGCGCCGGGGATGATGCCGATTTTGATTTCCGGCTGGCCGAACTGCGCGTTGTCGGCGGCGACGATGGTGTCGCACATCATCGCCAGCTCGCAGCCGCCGCCCAGGCAGTAGCCGCGCACGGCGGCGATCACCGGTTTGCGCGTGGTCGTCACCGCCTCCCAGTTGCGCGTGATGAAGTCTTCGGTGAACGTGTCGGGAAAGGTTTTTTTCGCCATCGCGGCGATGTCGGCGCCGGCGGCGAACGCCTTGTCGCTGCCAGTGAGCACGATGCAGCCGATCTGCGCATCGGCGTCGAAGGCCTTGAGCGCGGCGGCCAGCGCGTCCATCAGCGCATCGTTCAGCGCATTGAGCTGCCTGGGCCGGTTGAGGGTGATGATGCCCACCGGGCCGCGGGTTTCGGTGAGAACGGGCGAGTCTGTGGGGGTGGAATCCATCGGTGTCTCCGGGTTGTCGTGAAATTCGCAGGGTAACTCGCTGCCGCGCGTCATGGCTCCCCGCCCAGCCAGTCGCGCCGGCGTTTGCGCTGCGCTGCCGTGGGTCTGTCGGCGGGGCGCAGCTGCACCCGCGCCGGTGGCAGCGCGAACCACGGCGTGTCGGTCTGCCGCAGCCGGTCCTGCCGCAGGCTGGTGAGTTGCCATACGTCGCCGCGGCGTGCCCGCCCGTGTGCGCGTTCGATCACGGCCTTGTGCGCGCGCTCGCCGTTGAGCGCGACGATCACGTCGCTGGCGGCCAGCCCGGCGCGCTCGGCCCAGCCGCCGTGGCGCACCCGCTGCACGCTCAGCCAGCCGCCGGGCTGCTCCTGCACGGCAAGCCCGAGCGCGTCCAGGGCAGGGTCGGCCTCGGTCTGCCAGGTGATGCCGAAGGCGCGAAGCTGGGCTTGCAGCGGCGGCAGCTCGCAGCCGTGGACGTGACGGCGGAAGTAGCCGCGCCAGTCCAGGCCGCCGACCTCGCGCAGCAGCGCCGGCAGCGCATCTTCGCCCACGCCCTGCGCGCGCAGCGGGGCGTCGTCGCGGCCGTAACGCGTCCACAGCAGCCGCATGACGTCGTCCAGGCTGGCCGCGCCGTGCTGCCGCAGCCGCAGGTCGATCGACAGTGCCAGCAGGGCGCCGAGCTGGTAGTAGCTCACGGTAGCGTTGGCGGTGTTTTCGTCGGGGCGGTAGAACTTGATCCAGGCGTCGAAACTGGCGTCGGCCACGCTTTGCACCTCGCGCCCGGCTGTGCGCAGCACGGCGCTCAGGGTGCGCGCCACGCCGTCGAGATAGTGCTGCACGCTCAGCAGCCCGGCGCGGCGCAGCATCAGGTCGTCGTAGTACGCGGTAAAGCCCTCGAACAGCCAGAGCAGGGTGGTGGGGTTTTCGCGCTGCAGGTCGTAGGGGGTGAACGCCTGCGGCCTGATGCGCTTGACGTTCCAGGCGTGGAAGTATTCGTGGCTGCACAGGCCGAGAAACTCGCGGTAGTCGCTGTCCGCCTCTTTGCTGCGCGGATGCGGCAGGCTGCGGCGCGAACACATCAGCGCCGTGCTGTCGGCGTGCTCCAGGCCGCCGTAGCCGTCGGCCGTCGGCGCTACCAGAAACAGGTACTGTGCGAACGGCGCACGCCGGCGCTGCGGCTCGAACAGGGCGATGTGCGCGTTGCAGACCCGCCTGAGGTCGCGCACCAGCCGCGCGCCGTCCACCGCGCCGCGCAAGGTCTGGCCGCAGGCGATGGCCACGGTGTGCGCGGCGCCGCCGGCGCGGAAGGTCAGCCGCAGCAAATCGCCCATTTCCACCGGGTGGTCGATGAGCGCGTCGTAGTTTGCCGCCTGCCGCGTGCCAAAGCCGGCTGCGTCCACGTCCAGCGCGGGCAGGGTGGTGGCCACGCTCCAGTGCGGCGCGAACGCCGGCGGCAGCAACTGCACGGTGTGCGGCGCATGCTCGTGGCCGCTTGCCGCCAGCAGCAGACTGCTGGGGTTGAAAAACCCGCGGCTGTCATCGAGGTAGGCGGTGCGCACCGACAGGTCGAACGCATAGACGGTGTAGCGCAGCGTCAGCGCCCCGCGGCAGGGCGCGGCGCGCCAGCGGTTTTTGCCGGTCTTGTCGATCGCCACCGCCTTGTCGTCGCACCACGCCTGCACCCGCAGCACATGGCGGGAGAACTCGCGCACCAGATAGCTGCCGGGGATCCACACCGGCAGCCAGAACTCCTGCCCGGCCGGCGCGGGGTTGGCCAGCCGCAGCTCGACGGCGAAGTGGTGCGCCTGCGCATCGGCGCAGCGCACGCGGTAGTGCGGGCCGTCGGCGGTGCTGCCGCGGTGCGTGCGGGCAGAACACGGCGGTGCGGCGTCGGGAGCAGGGGCGGTCGGTCGGGTCATGGTGTTGCCTGGCGCAGACGAATCGGCCCGACAGTGGCGCAACAACGCGCTGCGCGCCGATTCGCATTTGAAGGTTGCAGAACCCATGCTAACCTGATGGAAACGTTCAAACCCGAGAGATTCTTCCCAACCCTGCAGCGGCACAGCCATCGTGGAACGCGACGTCTTTTCTGAAATTGCCGCGCATGCGGGGGCCGGATCGCCCGCGCTGGTCTACCAGCCGCAGGTGAGCTTTCCGTCGGGGCAGGTCATCGGCCTGGAAGTGCTGTTTCGCTGGCGCGCCGACGACGCGCCCAAGCGCCACTCGCCGCTGATGTTTCTGCCGCAGCTCACCCCGGCGCAAACCAGCGAGCTGTTTTTCTGGGTGATGGAAGAGGCGGTGTCCGAAGCCCGCGTGCTGTCGAACTGGACGGGGTGGAACGGCTACGTCTCGGTGAACATCGAGGCCGACCAGATCGGCGACCCGGCGCTGATCGAGCACATCAACACCACCATCCAGCGCTACTCCTGGGCGCCCGAGCGGCTGATGGTCGAAGTCACCGAACGCCGCGCCATTCCGGCTTTCCCCAGCGTCGGACGCAATGTGCAGTCGCTGCGCCGCGCCGGGGTGCGCGTGGCGATGGACGACTTCGGCGAGGGGTACGCCTCGTTCGAGTACCTCAAAATCCTCGATCCGACCGACATCAAAATCCCCGCCAGCTTCACCGCCGACATCACCAAAGACCTGCGCAACGCCGAAATCGTGCGCGCGCTGGTGGAGTTTTCGCGCCGCCTGTCGATCCACGTCGTCGCCGAAGGCGTGGAAACGCGCGAATGCGCCGCCGCGCTGCACAGCCTGGGCCTGAGCAGCATGCAGGGTTATCTGTTTGGCGAGCCGCGCGAGCTCGAAGAATGGGCGCAACTGCTGCGCCAGCCGGGGGCGACGGTGCTGCAGCCGGGGGGCGGGTGAGGCTGGTGCAATGCCCACCGGCTGGGCTGTCGATGGAGGTTTCGACGCACGTTGTTCCGTGCCGATCATGGCTTGCATGTTGGAGTGAAAACCCGCCCTATGTCGTCGCATTCCGCTGCCGTCATCACCTTCCGCCGCGTTCCGGCGGCTTCCGCGCTGCGCTGGTGGGCGCAGGGCTGGCGCAGTTTCACGCAGTCGCCGCTGCCGTGGATGGGGTTGGCGCTGGCGTTTCTCGTCGTGCTGTGGCTGCTCGGGCGGCTGCCGCTGGGCGGGCTGCTGTCGCAGTGGATGAGCCTGCCGCTGCTGGCGCTGGGGGTGATTTTTGCCGCGTCGCTGCGCAAACGGGCGGCGCGGGCGCAGGCCATCACCCCGCCGGGCATGCCGGTCGAGCCACAGGACGAGGGCACGCTCGCCGCCTCGGCGCAGGTCTGGCGCGCGCGCATCGGCGCGCTGCTGACGGTGTCGCTGCTGGTGCTGGTGCTCGGCGGCGTCACCGGCGCGGTCGTGGTCGTGGTGCTGGCCGCACTGCTGGGCGTCGGCCTGGGCAGCCTGACGGCGTTCACCCACGGCATGGGGCCGGGCATGGGCATGGCCGCGGGCATGGGCGCGATGGCCGGGTCGATGTTGACCCTGCTGCTCCTGCTGCTGCTCGTGCTTTACCTGCTGAGCGTGGCGTTCTGGTTCGTCAATACCCTTGTGGCGCTGGGCGGGTTGCGGCCGTGGGAGGCGGTACGGCTGTCGGTGCGCGCCGGGTTTGCCAACCTCGCGCCGATCACCGTGTTCACCGTGCTGCTGCTGCCGGTTTCGCTGCTGGCGATGCTGCCGATGGGGCTGGGGCTGCTGGTGCTGTTTCCCGTGCTGTCGGGCGCGTCAGCCGCCTCGTACCATGAGGTTTTCGGCGCCGAGCCGACGCTTGCACAGACCGCACCATGAATGTCATCGACTACCTGCGCCAGCACATCCGCACCGTGCCTGACTGGCCGCAGCCGGGGGTGCAGTTCCGCGACATCACCCCGCTGCTGCAAAACCCACGGGTGTTCCGCGTGCTCATCGACCAGTTCGTCCACCGCTACATGGCGCCGGATCTGCGGCCCGACGTCGTCGCCGGCATCGACGCCCGCGGCTTCATCCTGGGCGCCGTGGTCGCCTACGAGCTCGGTGTCGGTTTCGTTCCCATCCGCAAAAAGGGCAAGCTGCCCTTCACCACCGTCACCGAGGAATACGAGCTCGAATACGGCAACGCCACGGTGGAAATGCACACCGACGCCGTCGGCCCCGGCGACACGGTGCTGCTGATCGACGACCTCATCGCCACCGGCGGAACCATGATGGCGGGCAAGCGGCTGATCGAAAAACTCGGCGGCGCCGTGGTCGAGGGCGCTGCCATCGTCGACCTGCCCGAACTCGGCGGCTCCAAACTGCTGCGCGACAGCGGGCTGCCGCTGTTCACGCTGGTGGATTTTGCGGGGCATTGACCGCCGATGAACGCCTCGCGGCGGCGCTGGGCGCTGCGACTGTGTCTGGCCGCCCTGTGGCCGGCGGCCGCCTTCGCGCAGGCGCGGCCGCCGCAGGTGCTGCTGCAGTCGATCGACGCGGTGACGATCGAGGGAAACGACGCCGTTCTCGACCTGACGCTGCAGGTGCGCAACACCGGGCCATTGGCGTTGCCGTTGCAGGCCGTCGACTTCAGCCTGCAACTCGGCGGGGCGATGATCGGCCAGGGCCGCAGCACCACGCCGGTCAGCATCCCCGCAGGAGGGCGCGCGGCTGTTCCGGTGCGGCTGACGGTCAACGGGCCGACGCTGGTGCAACTGCTGCTGACCCTGCCGGGGAACGACCGGCTGCCGTACCGCATCGCCGGCACGGCAGAAATCGGCCAGACGCTGCTGCGCATTCCTTTCGAACAGGACGGCGTGGTGCGGTTGCCGGTGCAGTGAAGCGACCGGCGGCAGCCGGTGAGGGCGGGCGCGGATCAGGCGGCGACGTGCCGGGAGTAGGCGTCGAGCACCGACTCGACGTCGCCGAACGCGCGCACCCGGCCGCGGTCGAGCCACAGTGTCTTGTTGCAGCTGTTGCGGATGACCTTGGGATCGTGGATTGCCAGCACGACGATTTCGGCGCGGGCGTGCAACTGCTCCAGCCGGCGCGCGGCTTTGTCCTGGAAGCTGGCGTCGCCCACGCCGATCACTTCATCGAGCAGCAGGATGTCGGCGTCCACCGCCGTGGCGATGGCAAACGCCAGCCGCAGCCGCATGCCGCTCGAATACGTGCGCAGCGGCAGATCGAGATAGTCGCCCAGCTCGGTGAAATCGGCGATGTCCTGGGTCTTGGCGCGGATCTCGTCATCCCCCATGCCCAGCAGCAGGCCGCGCAGACGGATGTTCTGCCGCCCGGTGGATTGGTCGTCCATGCCGAGGTTGATGTCGAGCAGCGGAACGGCGCGGCCACGCACTTCGACCGTCCCGGCCGTGGGCGGGTAAATGCCGGCCAGTACCCGCAGCAGGCTGGACTTGCCCGCGCCGTTGTGGCCGATCAGACCGAGGCGGTCGCCCGGCTGCAGCTCCAGGCTGACGTCGTCGAGCGAGCGCACGACGATGACGCCGGTGTTGTCTTCGGCAATGCGGTTGCGCCGCCCCAGACGCATCACCCGCTTTTTCAGCGATTGCGCCGAGACGTCGAAAATCGGCAGATCCAGGCACACCTGGTGCAGGCGGATCGAAGCGCTCATGGTCGGTGCAGTCTCAAACCCAGTAAGGGATGCGTTTGTGGTACCGCCCGGTCATCCACAGCGCGAGCAAACCGCCGCCCAGCGCCATCAACACGGTGATGACCCAGGTCGATGCAGTGGGTGCGACGCCCACCAGCGGTTGCCGCACCACGTCGATGAGGTACGCCAGCGGGTTGTAGGTCACGATCCAGCGGTGTTCTTGCGACAGCATCGCGCCGTGGAACAAAATCGGCGTGACGTAAAACGCCACCTGCAGCAGCGCGGCGATGATTTGCGGAAAATCGCGGAACCGAGCCGACAGCAGGCCGGCAATCATCCCCATCCACAATGCATTGGCGAGCAGCAGCAAAACCCCGGGGATGACCAGCGGCAGCGTCAGCCAGCTTTTCACGCCGAAAATCGCCAGCACGACGGCGACGATGACAAAGTTGTGGGCGAAAATCACCAGATTGCGCCAGCCGACCTGCAGCACGTAAACCAGCCGCGGCGTACTCACCTGGCGGATATAGCTCGAACTGCTGATGTACGCCATGCTGCCTTCGTTGACCGTGCTGGAAAACAGCGTCCACGTCACCAGCCCGATGGCGACCATCGGCAAATAATCGGTGAGTTTCTGGCCAAACAGCGTGCCGTACACCACGCCGAGCGCGCCGACCAGCACCCCCATGCTCACCGTCAGCCAGAACGGCCCGAGTTTCGAGCGCGCATAGCGCTGGCGGATTTCCAGCCAGCCCAGCAATGTCCACAGCCTCCAGGAGCGCAAACTGCCTGCCAGATCGGCAAAACCCACTGCAAAGACGGACATGAGACGCGGTGATGGACGAAGCAAACCGCCATGTTACGTGCTGCCGCGGCCCATGCGGCTCATCCCACCGCCGACTTACCCCCGATGAGCAGCAACACCGCCGCCAGAGACAGTTGCAGCCTGCGCGCGGGCAGGCGTCCGGCCAGGTGGCTGCCGAGCACGGCGGCGGGCAGCGAGCCGGCCAGCAGCCAGCCCAGCATGCGCCAGTCCACCAGACTGCCGGCGGCGTAAGTCAGCCCTGCCACGGCAGCCAGCCCGGTGGCGTGCACCAGATCGGCCATCACCAGGCGGTGCGTGCTCAGCCGCCGGGGATAGAGCGCGAGCAACAGCACGCTGCCCAGCGTGCCAGCGCCCACCGACGTCAGCGCCACCGCCGCGCCGATCAGCGCGCCGGCAGCCACCGTCAGCGCCGCTTGCGCACGGGGCGGGGCGGCGTCCGCTGCCGTGGCCTGCAGCCGCCGCAAAACCATCGGGCCGAACAGCAGGCCGAGCGCGGCCACGCACACCATCACCCCCACCGCCTGCGACAGCCACGCCACCTTGCCGATGCGCGCGCCCAGGCTCGCCAGCAACGCCACGGCCAGCGCCACGGGCACGCTGCCCAGCCACAGCCGCCGCACCACCGGCCAGTCGATCGTCGTGTGCCGCCGGTGGCTGGCGATGGCGGCGAGCTTGGTCAGCGCGGCAAACCACAGGTCGGTGGCCACGGCCACCGCCGCGGGCACGCCGAGAAACAGCAGGATCGGCGTCATCAGCGCGCCGCCGCCCACCCCGGTCAGGCCGACGAGCAGGCCGGTGGCCGCGCCGGCAGCCGCATACCCCGCGTCGAGCAGATTCACAGCGTTTGCGCCAGCTGCTCGGCCAGCGCCTCGGCGCTGTGTTCGCCGGTACGCAGATGAAACTCCGGCTGCAACGGCGCTTCATACGGGCTGGACACCCCGGTAAACGCTGGAATCTCCCCGCGCCGCGCCTTGGCGTACAGCCCCTTGGGATCGCGCCGTTCACACTCCTGAAGCGGCGCATCGACGAACACCTCGACGAACTCCCCCGGCGCAAACAGGCTGCGCGCGAATTCGCGCTCGGCGCGGAACGGCGAAATGAACGCCACCAGCACGATCAGACCGGCGTCGACCATCAGCCGCGCCACCTCGGCGACGCGGCGGATGTTCTCCACCCGGTCGGCTTCGGTGAACCCCAGATCGCGGTTCAGCCCGTGGCGCACATTGTCGCCGTCGAGCACGTAGGTATGCCGGCCCTGCGCGTGCAGCCGCTTTTCCAGCAGGTTCGCCAGCGTGCTCTTGCCCGAACCCGACAGGCCGGTGAACCACAGGCATTTGGGCGTCTGGTGCTTGATCGCTGCCCGCGCCGCCTTGTCCACTGCCAGCGCCTGCCAGTGCAGATTGTGGTCGCGGCGCAGCGCGAAGTCGATCATCCCCGCGCCCACCGTGGCCTGGGTGAGCCGGTCGATGAGGATGAATCCGCCCAGATCGCGGTGCAGGGCATACGGCGCAAACGGCAGCGGCCGATCCACGCTCAGATGCACTGCGGCGATGCCGTTCATCGCCAGCTCGCGCGCCGACAGGTGCGTGCCGGTGTCCACGTCGATCTGGTGGCGGATGCTCGTGACCACCGCGCCGACGGTGCGATGGTGCAGCTTCAGCCAGTACGGCCGACCGGGCAGCAGCGGCTGCTCGCCCACCCACACCACATGCGCGTGGAACTGCTCGGCCTGCTCCAGCGGCGCCTCACGAGCGGCCAGCACGTCGCCCCGGCTGATGTCGCGCTCCTCGTTCAGCGTCACGCACACCGCATCGCCCGCGCCGGCCTGCGCCACCTCGTCGAAGCCGATGCGCACCGTCTGCACCGTCGCCGACACCCCGGAGGGCTGCACCACCAGCCGGTCGCCCGCGCGCAAGACGCCCTGCGCCACCGTGCCGCAGTAGCCGCGGAAGTCGGCGTTGGGCCGCAACACCAGTTGCACTGGCAGGCGCAGCGGTGCGGCGTCCTGCGGCTGCGCCGTGGGCGCGGCTTCCAGCCAGTCGAGCAGGGTGGGGCCGTCGTACCACGGTGTGTGTGCGCTGCGCGCGGTGAGGTTGTCGCCCGACAGCGCCGACAGCGGCACCGCCTGCACCGCCAGCCCCAGCGCTTGCGCCAGCGCCGCGTATTCCTGCGCGATGGCGGCAAAGCGCCCAGCGCTCCAGTCCACCAGGTCCATCTTGTTCACCGCCAGCAGCACCTGCCGCACGCCCATCAGCGCCAGGATGCGGCTGTGCCGGCGCGTTTGCGTCAGCACCCCCTTGCGCGCATCGACCAGCACCACCGCGCAGTCGGCGGTGCTCGCCGCCACGGCCATATTGCGCGTGTACTGCTCGTGCCCCGGCGCGTCGGCGACGATGAACGAGCGCCGCGGCGTGCTGAAAAACCGGTACGCCACGTCGATGGTGATGCCCTGCTCGCGCTCGGCCTGCAAGCCGTCGAGCAGCAGCGCCGGGTCGGGCAGCGCCCCCTGCGTGCCCCAGCGCCGCGAATCCCCCTGCAGCGCCCGCCACTGGTCGTCGAACACCTGCTTGGTGTCGATCAGCAGCCGGCCAATGAGCGTGCTCTTGCCGTCGTCGACGCTGCCGCAGGTGAGAAACCGCAGCCGGGGGTCAGGTCTCGCTTCGTAGCATCCGGGGCCGTCCAGCGGGGAGTTTTGCTTCATGTCTAGACCTGACCCCATCAATGTGACCCCATCAATGACCCCATCAAAAATACCCCTCTTGTTTTTTGCGCTCCATGCTCGCCGCCTGGTCGTGGTCGATCAGCCGTCCGGCGCGCTCGGAGGTGTGCGCGGCCAGCGTCTCGGCGATCACTTCGTCTAGCGTGCGCGCCTGGCTCTCCACCGCCGCCGACAGCGGGTAGCACCCCAGGGTGCGAAACCGCACCATGCGCTGCTGCGGGACCTCGCCGGGCAGCAGGCGGAAGCGCTCATCGTCGACCATGATCCACTGCCCGTCGCGCTCGACCACCGGGCGCTCGGCGGCGAAATACAGCGGCACGATGGGGATGTGCTCGGCGCGGATGTACTGCCAGATGTCCGCCTCGGTCCAGTTCGACAGCGGGAACACCCGCAGCGTCTGCCCGGCGGCCAGCCGGGTGTTGTAGTTCGCCCAGAACTCTGGCCGCTGCGCCTTTGGGTCCCAACGGTGCCCAGGCTCGCGCACGGAAAAAATGCGCTCCTTGGCGCGGCTTTTCTCCTCGTCGCGCCGCGCCCCGCCGAAAATCACGTCAAACCCGTGTGCGTCCAGCGCGTCCTTGAGCGCCTGGGTCTTCATGATGTCGGTGTACGCGCTGCCGTGGTCGAAGGGGTTGACGCCCTCGGCCAGCGCCTGCCGGTTGGTGTGCACGATGAGTTCCAGCCCGTACTCGCGCGCCATGCGGTCGCGGTGCGCGATCATGTCGCGGAACTTCCACGTCGTGTCGATGTGCAGCAGCGGAAACGGCAGCGGCCCCGGCGCGAACGCCTTGCGCGCCAGATGCAGCATCACCGACGAATCCTTGCCGATCGAATACAGCATCACCGGCTTGCGCGCCTCGGCGACGGCTTCGCGGAGGATGGAGAGGGATTCGGACTCCAAAAACTGCATCAGTCGGCTATTTTTTGAATATAAAGCTGATAAAGTGGAGCGCTCAATATATTGAGCTTGCGGCTATAAATGTTCGTAAAGGCGTCAATCGCTATTTTCGGGGAGCGGATGGGATCTTTCCCGTAGGGTAGGTGCTCAAACCAGAGATAATCATCAAATGCCATGATGCCACCTACCCGTAACATACGGAAAGCTAAGATGGCATCGGCTAAAACATCGGGGGCCTGGTGTGATCCATCGATGTAAATGAAGTCGAAAGCTCGCGGTATATGTGGATCGGAGATTAGTTTTGCCAAAATGAGATCCGAATAACCTTTGTGTTTGTGAAATGTGACTGTATGGTTCGCGCGATTTAGTGCAATATTAATATTGAAATCGAATCTTTTTTCAACGGCTGTCATGTTGATGCCGGTTTCAACATGCTCGACCCCCCCCTCCCAGGTGTCAATGCAGTGAAGTTCGATATTTTGTCTGCATGCTAGTTTGTCGATCAAGTAGCAAGCACTTGCTCCCTCAAAAGAGCCGATTTCTAAGATACGCTGAGGCTTTATTTGCGGCAGAAGCTGTTCCCACACTGGTTTTGCGGTATTAAGAAACCAGTCATTAGTAAACACGTAGTTTGTTTCTTTATTTTCTGTCATGGCTTCTCCAAGCTGCTGGCGAAGGAAATTCGTATCGCGATTGCGCGTAGATGCGGTATTATGATAGCTGGAGTGGTCGTAAACTCGCCTCCCGATGGGTTGTACTGAACTGTTCCTCCTTCCTTGGTACTCAAATCCTGTACCACGATGGCATTGGCGCCGAGTTGGCCAGCTTTGGTCTGCAACTGGGCAAGAATCTGGGCGACAGGTGTGCCTGCAGGTGCCTGAGCATCCAGCACGGCAATGCGCACATAGGGCTGGTCGGCAGGCAAGCGCGGAAGGACGGCGACGAGCGAGGTGGGGGCAAACGCCTGGGTAGATTCACGCTGCACTATTACCTCTTGCGGTGTCGCGCAAGCGGTCAAGAGCAAGGCAGTGGCTGCAAGCAGGCCGAGCATCCGGGAACAGGGGAAGATGAGATCTTGTTTCTTCAGGCGATCAAGGTGTGACATGGGCTGCCTCCCCGCTTTGGTTTGTAGTGGGCGCCACTGAGGACTCCGTTTGCATCAAGTTCTCGATTTTCGCATTTTTGGCAAGTTCTTGGATGTGCTTTTGTAATGCGGCATTTTTAAATTGCTGCTCGATTTGCGGTTTGAGCTGCTCCAATGTTGGTTTGGGGGTGGCGCGCTGCGCGAGCAGCTGAACGATGGCGTAGCCGTTATCCAGAGGAATCGGCCCGGCAACCTGTCCGACACGAAGCTTGCGCACCACGCCAAGCACCGCAGCAGGCAAGGTCTGCTCGGTTTGCCAGCCGAGGGCGCCGCCGAGTTCCGCATTCTGGCCGATACTTTGTTCAATCGACAACGTGGCAAAATTTTGTTTGCCGGTTTTCAGGGTGGCAAGAATCTCGTCGGCCTGCGTAACCGTCTTCACCACAATCCATCGCATCCAATACTGCTGTGCGGGGAGTGCATCGACGAGTTTTTGATATGCATCCTTGATTTGCGTATCCGTGGCAGAGACAGTCTTCAGGTAATTTTCGGCAGCGAGTTGCGCCAGCGCCTGGCGCTTCGCGTTGGTTTGTAACGCATCGATTTTTGAAGACATCGCCGCTGGCACCTCACCTGCACTGTCAGCTAGCAACTGCTGCTGCGCGAGTTGCTCGGCAACCTGCTGCCGTATGGCAACATGATTTGCAGCGGCAGGATTGACGGCCTCGACCTGCTCTAGGGTGATTGGTTTGCCGTTGACGCGAAGAAGATCTTCTGCAAATGCTGTAGATTGCCACGCCATCAAAATGATGGCTGCGCCAAGAATGAAACGCAGATGGTTTTTGGTGGAAATAGACATGACGATGATTAAAACGGTTGTTGCAATACCAAATAAACGGCACGCTGGTTGGAATAGACAGAAGATGTGACGTTTTTGCTGGCAACGGGTCGTGCGGCCTGCACACTCAGGCTGGTTTTCCATGGAGACGTCATGGTGATCCCAAGGCCGACATCGGCGAGCATACGCCATCCCGCAGTGCCAACTGGCGTATAATGCATGGTCACAGCCCCCTGTTCGGCAAAACCCTGTGCCGTCAATTGCCAGCGTCCCCATTGCCAGCCTGGGGTTTGGATCATGGCACGCAAGGCATAACCACCGTCCCCACTCAGTATTCCGGGAGTCCACGCAGCCAGACTGCCATAACCACCCAAAACCCATTGTTGATTTTGTGGCAGGGTGTCAAGCCCATATTGCCCACTGGCACTCAGGCTGCCCAGCCAACCTTTGCCAAGATTTTGTGACCAAGACAGTGCAGCCTGCCAATAATGAAAGCGGGAAGCCGGTGCGCCTGTGGAGATGACGCTGAGCGTGCCCCGTGGGGCTGTCAGCCCGAGTGAGGCGGAGGCCGATGCGTTCACAACGCCGCTGAGTTCACCAAGAGATACATTTTGGCTGTACTGCGCTCCGAGATTAATGTAATTGTAGTTTTGGTCGACCAGCGTATATAGGCCGGAGAAGACGGTTTGCTGGTTCAGCACATGCGACAGATTCTGGGTCAAAGACAACCGTCCCGTGGCAGAAGCCCAGACCAGTTGTGAGCCTGTAAGGCTCCAGATTTCCGTTTTCCCTGCAGGGTTGAGTGGAGCGCCGGCGAGCCCAATGCGGTAATGACTGCTTGTGTAGCTCAGGCCATACAACCCATAGGGAGTCCAGATTGAACCGCCAACCGAGGCAGCGTCGTAGCGGCTTCCGGTGCTGTCTTTTTGCAGATTCGGCAGTCCATGGCTGTAGGCAAGATTGAATTCCGTTCCTGCTCCCGGGTGGATTGTGAGACTTTCTCCCAGGATCGAGCCGCCAACGTAACGGCTGCCATAGTTCCCTAAAGTCAAAATTCCTTGCACCGGCCTGAAATCCGGGTCAGGGGGGGCGCCGATATCGAGCTCGGTGCCGCCAGGCTGCGGTGCCGGTTTGAGCCCGGCAGTGAAGCCTCTGCCATTGCGCTGGGCGTACGCTTGCGCCTGAATGTTCCGACGGATCAGTGCATTGCCTGTGACGGTGGGATCGAACTCCACTCCCCGGTAGAACTTGTCCAGCCCATCCTCGGCGTTGATCTGCGTGATCTGTCCCTCGATGATCGAAATCACGACGCGTTGCCCGGGCTGCATTTCCGCACGGACAGCCACAAGGATGTGGCCGCGCTTCTGATACGCGCGGTAGAGCTCGGCCACGGCAGCATTTGGGTTGGCAGCGCTGGCCAGAACTTGTTCGAGCGTCTGCGCACCAAGCAGCGTGTCTCCGCTGACTTCGTAGGTGTAGCCATGGCTCACCAACGTCAGGCTCCCGTGCGCATTTTTCGGCAGTTTGAGTTCAACGACTGCCGCCGGGGGTTCAGGTGGCGGGGTAAAGGTTTGCAAATCAAAAGCGGTCATAAGGGGAATCGAAGAGGAACGAGAGGCAAAGCAGGTGCGCAGATCCTCGGCCAGAATCGTTTTACCAACCTGCGCCATCGAGCAGCTCTGCAGCGCGGCACGGATGCGACGCCGCTACCATACCTTGACGGGAGCCGTCCACTCGCGCTTCTGCATCCCTCGGCAAGTAACACACGACAACCATGACATCATCAGAGCAAAGCCCAGTAGCTGTTGCGCAGCCTCAACAACAAACGCTCAGCCTCGAACAGGCGCTGCAAGTCGCCGTTGCCCACCATCAACAAGGCATCTTGCGCACCGCAGAAGAGCTGTACGAAAAAATCCTGCTGGTTGCGCCTCAACAGCCCGATGCGCTCCATCTCCTCGGCGTGGCACGTTTCCAGCAGGGCCGGCTCGATGATGCCGCAGGGTTGGTGAGCAAGGCGCTGGCCATCAACCCCGATGCATCTGCTTACCACAACAGCATGGGTCGCATCGAGCTCCGGCGCGGCCACCGCGATCTCGCGTTACAGCACCTGCGCAAAGCGCTCGAACTCTCGCCACAAAACCCCGAAGCTTACTTCAACCTCGCAGAGGCCGAGCTGGCCGTCGGCAACCTCGACGATGCCATAGCCAATTACGAGCGCACCCTCGTCCTCAAACCCGTGTACCCCGATGCACGCTTCGGTCTGGCGCAGGCCGTGCGCTTGCGCCGTGGCTGGGCTGAAGCCATTCCGCACTACCAGATCGCTGCAGCGCAGGCGCCCGACAGCCCGGTGGCACATCACGCTTTGGCCTCCGCGCTGGTCATGGGCGGCCATGTCAACGACGCGCTGCGCCTGTTTGAGGAAGGCGTCAAAAAATGGCCTACGCATGCCGACTTATGGGTCGGGTTGGGCAGCACGCGGTTTGTCGTCAGCCAGATCCCGCAGGCCATCGAGGCATACGAAAAAGCCATCGAGCTCGCCCCCCAGCGGGTCGATGCGCTCGATGGCCTGGTGGAATGCCGCCGCCGCGATTGCGACTGGCGCGACGACATGCTCGAACTCGAACAGCGTCTCAGGCAAGCCTATCTGCAGGCCGTGGCAACCGGGCAAAACGTGCCGATGCGGATCTTTACCGCGCTCTATACCCCATTCGGGCCGGCAGAGCTGCTGGCCATCGCCCGCTCCAACGCCCAAGGCGCCAAGCCCGTCGGCGCCCGGCCGCTGATGCGCGATGCCGTGTTACGCGACCAAGGGCGCATCCGCGTCGGCTACCTGATTGCCGACGTGCGCAACCACCCCAACGCGCACAACACCCTTCTGCTCTATGGTCTGCACGACCGGCAGCGCTTTGAGGTGTTCACCTACTCCTGGGGCCCGGACGACAACAGCCCTTACCGCCAGAAAATCCTGCGTGACAGCGAGCACTTCGTCGAAATGCGCGGCTGGTCAGACGAAGCCATGGCGCAGCGCATCGCCGCCGACGGCATCCACATCCTTGTCGACCTCATGGGGCACACCGGAGACAACCGCATGGGCGTGCTCGCCCGGCGCCCGGCGCCGGTGCAAATCAACTACCTTGGCTTTCCCGGGACGAGTGGCGCCGATTTCGTCGACTACATCATCGGCGACCCGGTCGTCACCCCGCTCGATCGGGCGGGTGATTTTTCCGAGTCTCTCATCATCCTGCCCGACACCTACCAGATCAACAGCGTGCGCGAGGTGCCGCTGCCACCGCCGCTGCCGCGTGCGCAGCTTGGCCTGCCCGAGCAGGGCTTCGTCTACTGCTGCTTCAACAACCCTTACAAAATCGACCCTCACGTTTTCGGCATCTGGATGGACATCCTGAGCCAGGTGCCCGGCAGCGTACTCTGGCTGTTCCAGGGCAGCGCGCGGGTCGACGCCCACCTGCGCGCCCAGGCCGAGCGCGCCGGTATCGACCCCGCGCGACTGGTGTTTGCCCCCAGCGTGCCGCGCGAGCAGCACATCGCCCGCATCCAGGCTGCCGACCTATTTCTCGACACCGACCGCTACAACGCCCACACCACCGCCAGCGACGCCCTGTGGGCCGGTGTCCCGCTGCTCACCGTACCGGGCGAGACCTTCGCTTCGCGTGTCGCCGCCAGCCTGCTGCGCGCAGCCCAATTGCCCGACTGCGTACAACCCGATTGGGACGCTTACGCATCCAAGGCTGTGGCTTTGGCGCAACAGGCGAAATCTGCAGAACTGCAAAACTGGAAGCAGCATTTGCGCGAGCGTCGCATGCGTTTGCCGGTATTCGATACCCCGCGGCTCGTGCGACACCTCGAGGCCGCCTACATGGAGGTCGATTCCCGCGTGCGCGCCGGCCAACCTCCATCGCACTTGGTTGTTGGCAACGATCGAGCAGACGACCATAGGAACATATGAAAAATCAATGGCTTATAGGGATCAGACCGGTGACACTGCCCAGAACCAGATAGTTTGCGGACAAACGCCACGACATCACGTCCCCCCGACCGGTGGCCGGCGTAGGAGCGATCGGGACATGGCGCAGGCTTGTCGTGGCTCCACTGCAGCGGGGATTCTCCTACTGCTCTGCGCTGGCCATCTTCAGTTGACCGTTCCGCGTTGGCCTGCCGCCACACGGCGTCTTGTCAAAGCGGGGTTGCGGCGTGCTAGTATGCGGGGCATGGTGAACCAGCCAGTGCTTTCATAACGGTTTTGCCATCATTCGGCATCACCCTTTGTCGAATGACGTTGATCTATTCCCACCCAATAGGAGTCTTTCGTATGAATCGTGGATCGAAACAATTCCGCGTCCAACCCGTCGCCGCCGCGGTGGGAATGGCGCTCTCCGCCCTGTTCGCGGGCCAGGTGTACGCCGCTGGCCTGCCGGCAGCCAACTTGCCTGTGAATGGTCAAGTGGTCGCAGGTAGCCTTTCGACGACTTCGCTTACTGTGACTGGGGCCGTGGGGGATTTTGGTGGGACGAGCCAAGCAAGTGGTACTTTGACGATCACCAACGCGAGTAGCGCCACCGTCATTACCTGGGGATCGTCGAGTGCCACTGCGGTGCTGAATGCACAACCCAGCTACGCCGGCTTCAACATCGCCGGCCCAGGCCAGACCGCCAACGGTACCCCGATTGCCGCATCGACAGTTACCTTCACTGGCGGCGGCACGGTGCTCAACGTCGATACGTCTGGCAATGCCTCCATGCTCAACGGCAACCTGACGGGTACGGGCACCAACGTCTTCGTCGCCAATGCCAACGGCATCATCGTCGGCAGCACGGCTACGTTCGATCTCGGCAGCGCGGGTCTCGCCTTGTTGGCCAGCAGCATTGCGGGCCTGAGCTCGATGGGCTCCACTTCCACATTCAGCCAATTCGGCGTCAACTTCGCCGCAGGCGGCAATCTCACCGTGAACGACGGTGCGAAGTTCGCCACCACTGGCACGGTGCTGCTGGCCGGTGCCGGCACGGTGAACGTCACCGACACCGCCCCGCTGAACTCGGGCCTGAACCTCACCATCGTCGGCGGCCAGTCCGGTGTTGTGGCGCTGAACGGAACCTTTGCCGCGGCAACGCAGGCGTCATTCACCAACGGGACCAGCCCCAACGCTGTCACCCTGACTTTCGCGCTCACGAACGCTGCCAGCACCGCCGTCAACCTCAACTTGGGCCACGTCACCACGGCCACCCAGGCGGCTCAAGCGTTTACCTTCACCAGCGGCTCTGCTATCTACGCCACCGGTGACGTGAACAACGCCACGACCAGCAACGTTGACCTCGCTACGAACACGGTAGCGGTGCGGTGGGGCGGAACGTTTACCAACAACGGCCTGCTGGCTGACGCTGCGATCGGCGGCACGACGACTTCGCTCTACAATAACTTCGTCAACGCTGGCACGCTGAATAGTGCTGCTTCCGTCGCGATCGGTGGCAATTTCACCAACACTGGCACCGTTGTGGCGACGGGCCCGTTGACGATTTCCGCTAGTAACGTGAACAACAGCGGAACCCTCGCGCTGACCACCAGCTCAGCGCAAGCTCTGTCGATCTCGGCGGTCAATTCCGTGACCCTCGGCGGCACCGTGTCCGGCAGCCTTGGTACCCTGAACGTCGTTGGTGGTCAGTCCACTCCGGCGCAAGGTGTCACCATCAACACCGCGCTGAACGCTGCGGGCGATGTAAGCCTGTCGGGTTTCAATGTTGCGGTCAACAACAGCGTCGTCACGCCCTCCACTAGAGTCTATGTCGGCGTCGGTGCCGCTGCCGCCAACGCTGTTGCGGGTCAGTTCACGCTTGCAAGCGGCGCTACCCTCGGGGCAGCCGCCACCAATGGAAACGTGTTTATTTATGCGAATAGCTCTCTCGCGCCTGCAAACGCTTCGATTGGTGGGACGGTGTCTGCGAACCAAGTGTTCTTGGGGGGTGGTGGTGGGGGCCTCTGGTCTCTCAATACCGTCAACGTGGGCGGCAATATCGCCACCAACAACCTGAGCCTAAGCTTGACGGGTGACATCAACAAGGCAGCAGGCGGTGGCACGGCGGCCAATAACTACCTCGACAATGCTGCGCTGGTGACGCAACTGTCGACCGCTGCTCCTGTGAACGTGAGCTTGGGTGCCTATGGCACGCGCGCCCAGCGCTTCAACATCAAAGTGGCTGGCAGCGCGTCGATTACCTCGGCGACCAGCAACTTCGGTTCTTCCGGTATCAACAACGGGGCAAATAACAACAATGGCACGTTCACGTTGCCTGCAGCCAACCAGCTCAGCCAACTGCGCTTCCAAACCACGGGTGACCTCTTCGTCAACGGTGGCTCTGGGCTGGGCATTTCGCCGTCCGGTAGCTTCACTTGGCCTGGCCTGACGGTTCTGATGGCTGGTGGCAACCTGGTCAGCAATGCGTCGATCGACAACGCTCTGGGCGCAGTGGTTCCGGGTGGCAACGGCATCTTCTTGCAAGGTAATACCCTGCAACTGAATGCGCCGGTCTACACCAGCGGCAATGCGTGGATCAACTTCCTGCAAACCGGGTATGGCACCGTGACGACCATGAGCCCGCTGGGTATGACCAGCTATTATGTCGCGACCGAGCCGTCGAACACTTCCACAGGCGTGAATAGCTACGTTCCGTCGCCGGCGCCGAGCAGTCAGCTCAAGACTGGCCGCGCCTTCGTGACCGGTTACGTGCCGCAGTAAGTCTGCAGACGGTCAGTTTAAAACCGCCCTTCGGGGCGGTTTTTTTATGGACTTAATTGGCGCAGCAGAGTTGTTTCGCAGAAGCGGAGGTCTATGCGAAGCGAAAAGAGTGTCGACACTACAGACGACGCAAACCCAACGCATGGTGATAGACCTGCAAATACGCCTGCGCGACGCCTGCCAAATCGTGAGCAGAGCGTGCAAAATCCACCGCCGTGGCCTTAAGTTCAAGGAGCGAACGGTCGCGCGCAAGCAGCGCGAACAACTCCGCCCATCTACTGATATCAATCTGACCGTCAACGAGTTCGATCAGCCAGCCCGCAAGTCCAGCAGGCGTGTGAAGTAGACGCGGTATTTCCCCAACCGCGGTCGCTGCAAACGGTCGACCAGCCGCCAGACATTCAAGCGCGACCAAGGGATAACTCTCTCCAGAAAAACGGCTTGGCAAAATACCTAGATCGGCAAAATGGAAAAGATTTTGCACATCGTCTCGAAATCCGAGCAAATGAACACCGTGAGGAGTGGAGCCACGCGCAAGACGATCATATTCCGGCCCGTCACCAACGAGCAAAAGGTGAATGTCAGAACCCGAATTTTCGCGAGCCATGACAAGCGCTTCTATAGCCTCTTGCCAACCCTTTTCGGGAATTGCACGGCTCACCAGGCAGATGACCAAGGCATCTGGTGAAATACCCATCTTCGCCCGATCGATGATCGTGATTGGAGTCTGCTCGACTGCGTTCGATATGCGCACAAAATGCTTGTCGAGAATAAAATTCTGGTCAAACGGCTCGAGATTCTTTTCGGCAATATAGACAAACTGGTCGACGCGATCCCGCAGTTCGGTACGCACGCGGTGCTGTTCTCCAGCCGATAGGGTTTCGTACATACCGTGCGTGGTGACGACCAGGGCGCAATCACGGGTATCCTGCATCAAATGGGCAAGAGCTACATCAGCCCACGCATGATGCGAGTGGACGACATCGATGCGTAAATCCTCGATTAACCGTGCAAAACGGCTCAAGTCATCCAGCTCGAACAGCGGAATATCGGGATGCAGCCTTTGGCGGATGGCAGGATTGGTGGGCAGGCGGGCAAAGTTGAAAAATGAGACATTGACATCAAGAGCGTGAAGGCCGTTGGCCAGAATCACTGGGAAAACCTCGCCACCTCCGGAAGTGAGCGAAAATCCGCAAATGAGGATATTCAAACTCTTGGGCGTCGCCTTCAGCATTTCGTCGATTTGCGCATAAATCTGTGTAATTTGTGCGAAATCACCTTTGTGATTGGCCGCCTGCCAATGTTCGCGAAGCGAACTTTTATGGCTTTGTTTCGCAGTTTCAGATAATGCATAATGCCGGCAGGCAAACGCATAGATTTTGCTGTGCTCTACATAAAAGCGAACATCCTGGTGCAGGCGAACGGAAGTGTTGCCAGTATGCACGCGGTAGCGGTTGAGTAATTTTTGGTTGTAAGCAACAAGGCCGCCACGGATGATGTGGAGATAAAACATCCAGTCTCCGCACACCTTGAGTGTGTCCCAGTCTTCAAAATCGAGTGCGTGGAGGGAGGCGGGGCGACGAAAAACTGCAGAACTTACGTTCGCGATAATATTGCGGCTCAGCCAAACACGCTCGACAAGTTGTGCTGCACTGGCGACGAAATCTGAATCCCAAAGCGTGGTGCCGAATTGATGCAGATATTCCTTCGTCGACCAGATCGACAAGCCTTCCTGATTGATAAACAGCGTTTGGCAGAACGCAAGGCGTACTGCTGGATTGGAGAACTGAGGAAGCAGTGATTCTAAAAAATCGGCGTCGCACTCATCATCCGATTCTGCAATCCAGATCAGTGCTCCGCGTGCAGCAGCGAGTCCTTTTCTCCATTGCTTGAACGGAGAGCCGGAATTCTGCTCATTCTTGAAAAGACGGGTCCTGTCAGGATACCTTTTTGCATAGTCTTGCAAAATGCTGAGGCTATGATCGGTTGATGCGTCATCCAAAAGAATGACTTCGAAGTTTTTGTAGGATTGGGTGTAAATGCTGTCGAGGCGGCGTTGAAGATAGCTGGCATGATTATAGTTGGGCACAATGACAGAAACCAGTGGTTGGTCTGCAGAATCCACCGAGGCTGTAGTGTAAAAAGTCAGCCATGTTCCGCGGGTTGCCGAATCGCTAGCCTTTGGCACAAACGCCATGCGCTTGGCATGAAAAATCAGCGCGCTATAGACTCGTGGTGGCAGAATATGCTCGGCATGCCTGCGCAGGTGAAAATACGCCCGACGAACCGCTTCCTTCTCATAGGCTTTACGTAACGCTGGGCCCATCCATGTCGAAGGTCGTAGCGTATTTGATAAAATGCGGAGTGGTTTGGTCATGCGCCATGACCGCGAAGCGTAGAGCGCGCTCAACTGCTGGTGCAGTTCGGCGCGCTCGTCAGACATCGTTTTCAAATCGCGCTCAAGTTGCCGCTGATGTGCGATCAATGCTGAATTTTGCCGCGTTGCTTCGACGAGTTTGGTGCAAGCCTGCTCCAGTTCCTGTGTGAGATGTGTAATTCGGCTGCCGCCTTCATCGAGTTGCTTCAGGATTTGACCGAATCTTTTGTTGCGCCCGCGTATTCTTGTCACCTCGCGCAGTTGAGATGATATGAGTGATGTATCGTGATTTTTTCCGGGCGGAGGCTGTTTTGTGTAGCGAAATAGGGTGAAATCATCTTCATAAATTTTATACAGCTTCTGCAGTGCCTGCTCTGAAATAAATTCTGGGGAATAAGACAGAGGTGTTTCATTCATCCTGTCCAATCGGATCGACGGTACGGTATGACTGAAATGTGACTGCCATGCCTCATTGAAGTGAGCCAGGTGCTCAATTTGCCATATTCCACCCGTATAATTGATTTTGCTCGGCTGAAGCAGCAAAGATTGGGGTGCCCAATGTGGGTCACGCCAGGATTTTGGAAATTCATGGGTAGCTAGCCATGTGACAAAACGTTCAAATGCATCCGCGATATCACTTGCATTTTGAAGATTCGTTATTTCAAACTCGTCGGTGAGCAGGTGCGCCTGTGCCGGTTCGGCAAGAAGAATTTTCGATGCCCATGCAGAAAAAATCCGGGCAACGGGGTGTCGCACAAAGGCGAATCGCCACATCTCGGGCCGCCGCAAGAGCGCGTCAAATCGCTCTGGGGAAGATGCCACCATGTCTGGCGCGACAATCTGCAGGGCATCATGTATAATCAATGCCGGGTCAGTCTCGCGGCTTGGAGCCAATCGAATCTTCTCATCGATATGCTGCAGGCTGGCAAACCACCATTTCAGTGCCGTACAGGCCACTTTGGGTGTGGCTATGAAATGAAAGTGGTATTCTTCGGAAATGTAGTTATTGTACTGAATATGATTCCAGGCTAGGTCTGGGGCATCATTCAGAACGTTTGGCTTGATTTGCATGGAGGGTTCAAGTGGGCATGTGAAATTATACAGTGCGTACCGTAGCCGGTGGTATATTTTTGCCAGCGATATTTTTTACAGCATTGTGATATGATATCTTCATGTACTGCAAGCAGTCATACCAAATGACACCACCTCTATTGAACATGCTGAAATATCGTTGTGAACGATAAAGACATGTCACAACGCGGTAGACGGGCGCAAAACAAATTTCGGTTTTTGATGTCTGTCGTTTCCCATGGCCAGGCAGAGATGGTGAATCAGTTGCTTGCTGATTTGCTGGATGTCGATCGAGGCAAGCATGGTTGCCTGGTTGTTACAGATAACACAGGGAATGATGCTGAGCTGATCGTCCCCAGGGAATTCTGTGATTGTATCGAGCTGGTGCGGAATTCCGTGCCAAAGAGTTTCGCCTCAAATCACAACGCTGCGTTTGCCTACTGCGACACCGAGTGGTTCGCAGTGCTGAACCCGGATATTCGTCTGCAGGGCGACGTCTTTTCCCGTCTGATTGCGCAGGCCGGGCCGAAAGATGCGGTCCTTGCGCCGGCACTGCTCGACCCTCGGACGGGTGGGATTGCGCCGAACCGGGGATTGCTCACGCCTTGGGAAATCCTTCGCAGGCGACTTCCCGGCTGGCGGCCGGCAGACGATCCTGCGTGGTTGCCAGGAGCATTTCTGCTCATCCGGGCACAGGCATTTCGGGAGGTCGGTGGGTTCGACGAGCGCTATTTTTTGTACGCCGAAGATTTCGATCTCTGTGCCCGCCTGCGCCTGGCGGGCTGGACGTTACGGTATGTCCCCGAGGTGCAGGTGATCCACGCGGCGCAGCGCAGCAGCCACGTGCGCTGGCGCTATCTGCTCTGGCATGTGCAGAGCCTGCTCCGGCTGTGGACCAGCCGGGCGTTTTGGCAGTATCGCGCGTTGTTGCGCCGGGAGGCGCGCGCGGCTCACCGCCCCCGCTGACCGCCGCCTGACCGGCGCTGGCCGTTGCGGGAGGGGTTGTTGCGCAGGTGCGGCGGCAGGTCGAGTTCGGCCCAGGCGGTGCCTTGCCAGGCGTCGGCGCGGCGCTCCGGGGGGAGTGGGGAGGCTTTGCCGCTGGCCGTGGCGGGCTTGGCCGTGGGTTTGGCGCGGCCGGATGGGCGCTGGCCCTGCGGTTTGGCGCTGAGCGGGAAGGGGGCGCGGTTTGCAGCCGGCGCGGCGGGGCGGGAGTCGTTTCGCGTGGCAGCGTGGCCTGCCGGGCGGCGCGGGCGGCTGGAGCTGCCGGATGTGGCGGTGCGACGCTCGCCGCCATGCAGCACGGTGCGTCCCATCACGATGGGTTGCGCCTTGGCGTTGGGGTCGGGCTCGAAGCCGGGGATGATTTGCTGCGCGATGGGGTTGCGCACCAGTTTTTCGATGTCGCGCAAAAAGCCGAGTTCGTCGACGCAGACCAGCGAAACCGCCTGCCCGGTGCTGCCGGCGCGGCCGGTGCGGCCGATGCGGTGCACGTAGTCTTCCGGCACGTTGGGCAGCTCGTAGTTGACGACGACGGGGAGTTGGTCGATGTCGATGCCGCGGGCGGCGATGTCGGTGGCCACCAGCACCTGCAGCCTGCCGGCCTTGAAGTCGGCCAGCGCGCGCAGCCGGGCCGACTGGGTTTTGTTGCCGTGAAAGCCGGTGGCGGTCAGGCCGTCCTTGCCGAGCTGTTCGGCCAGGCGGTTGGCGCCGTGTTTGGTGCGCGTGAACACCAGGATCTGCTCCCAGCCGCGCTCGCGGATGAGGTGCACCAGCATGTCGCGCTTGCGGTCGCGGTCGACGGGAAAGACGATTTGTTCGACCAAGTCGGCGGTGGCGTTCTGCCGTGCCACGCTCACCTGCTGCGGGTTGACGAGAAAATCGGCAGCCAGGCGCTTGATGTCTTCGGAAAAGGTGGCGGAAAACAGCAGGTTCTGCCGCTGCCTGGGCAGCAGCGCGACGATGCGGCGCATGTCGTGGACGAAGCCCATGTCGAGCATGCGGTCGGCTTCGTCGAGTACGAGCATGCGTACCGCCGACAGGTCGATGTTCCCTTGGGCGTGGTGGTCGAGAAGCCGGCCCGGGGTGGCGACGACGATGTCGATGCCGCGCGCCAGGGCGTTGATCTGCGGCTGCATGCCCACGCCGCCGTACATCACCATGCTGTGCAGCTGCAGGTGACGGCCGTAGGCGGTGAGGTTTTCGTGCACCTGCGCGGCGAGCTCGCGGGTGGGGGTGAGGATGAGCGCGCGGGGGATGGTTTTGCCCCGGGCGTTGCGCGCCGGCTCGCCGCCGGCCAGGCGCTGCAGCAGCGGCAGGGTGAAGCCGGCGGTCTTGCCGGTGCCGGTTTGCGCTGCGGCAAGCAGGTCATGCCCGGCGAGCACCAGCGGAATGGCCTGTTGTTGAATCGGGGTGGGCGTGGTGTAGCCCTGCTCGGCAACGGCACGGGCGATGGGCTCGATCAGGCCCAGGGATTGAAACGACATGTGAGGAACTTTCACGCGCGCCACTGCGGCGCGCCAGGACTCTGCCACCGCGCCGAAGGAGCGCGCCAGTCTGCAACAGATGGAGGGGGCCGAAAGGCTCGGCAGGAGTCAGGGATGACTGCGGCGGGGAGACTGGACATGGCCGCAGAGCCGTATGGTAGCGGAGTTTGCCGCAGGGCACCGGGGCGATGACGACAACACACCGGTACGGTGGATGGCTGCGTCCAGGCGGGCAGGGTTTGGCTGGGCAGTGCACGCCGGTGGCCAGCCGTTTGCTGCGCTGGCGGCTTTGCGCAAGCCTTGCGGCATTCACGCCCAGCCCGCCGAGCAGCGACAATGGAGCCCTGCACCGCGCGGCGGGGCGCCAGCAGCCGTGCCTTGCGCCGCCGCTCATCCACTTTCGACGATTCCCATGGCTCAATACGTTTTCACCATGAACCGGGTCGGCAAAATCGTGCCGCCCAAACGCCAGATTCTCAAAGACATTTCGCTGTCGTTCTTCCCCGGCGCAAAGATCGGCGTGCTCGGGCTCAACGGCTCGGGCAAGTCCACGCTGCTGCGCATCATGGCCGGGGTGGACAAGGATTACGAGGGCGAGGCCACGCCGATGCCCGGCATCAAAATCGGCTATCTGCCGCAGGAACCGGTACTCGACCCCAACCTCACCGTGCGCCAGGCCGTCGAAGAAGGCTTGGGCGGGGTGCTGGCGGCGAAAAAGCGGCTGGAGGAGGTGTACGCCGAATACGCCGAACCTGATGCCGATTTCGACAAGCTCGCCGAGGAGCAGGCACAGTTGGAAGCCATCATCGCGGCGGGCGAGGGCGACAACACCGATCTGCAGATGGAAATCGCCGCCGACGCGCTGCGGCTGCCGCCGTGGGATGCGGTGATCGGCCCGCTGTCGGGCGGGGAGAAGCGCCGCGTCGCGCTGTGCCGGCTGCTGCTGTCCAAGCCGGACATGCTGCTGCTCGACGAGCCGACCAACCATCTCGACGCCGAAAGCGTGCAGTGGTTGGAGCAATACCTGCACCGCTTCCCCGGCACCGTGGTCGCCGTCACCCACGACCGCTATTTCCTCGACAACGCCGCCGAGTGGATTCTGGAACTCGACCGCGGCCAGGGCATTCCGTTCAAGGGCAATTACTCGGCCTGGCTCGAAGCTAAGGAAGCGCGGCTGGAACAGGAAGCGCGTGCCGAGGCCGCGCACCTCAAGACCATGAAGGACGAGCTGGAGTGGGTGCGGCAGAACGCCAAGGGACGGCAGGCCAAGAGCAAGGCGCGCATGGCGCGGTTCGAGGAGCTGTCCAGCGTCGAATACCAGAAGCGCAACGAAACCAATGAAATTTTCATCCCGGTGGCCGACCGCCTGGGCAACGAAGTCATCGAGTTCAAGAACGTGCGCAAGGCGCACGGCGACCGGCTGCTGATCGAGAACCTCAGCTTCAAGGTGCCGCCCGGGGCCATCGTCGGGGTCATCGGCCCCAACGGCGCGGGCAAGTCCACGCTGTTTCGCATGATCGCCGGGCAGGACAAGCCTGATGCCGGCGACATCGTCATCGGCTCGACCGTCAAGCTGGTGTACGAAGACCAGAGCCGCGAAAACCTGCCCGACGACAAAACCGTGTGGGAGGCGATTTCGGACGGGCTGGACATCCTCAACGTCGGCAAGTTCCAGATTCCGTCGCGCGCCTATTGCGGGCGCTTCAACTTCAAGGGCGCCGACCAGCAGAAAATCGTCGGCAAGCTCTCTGGCGGCGAGCGTGGCCGGCTGCATCTGGCCAAGACGCTGATTTCCGGCGGCAATGTGCTGCTGCTCGACGAGCCGAGCAACGACCTCGACGTCGAAACCCTGCGTGCGCTGGAAGACGCGCTGCTGGAGTTCGCCGGCTGTGTGCTGGTGTCCAGCCACGACCGCTGGTTCCTCGACCGTATCGCCACCCACATCCTCGCCGCCGAGGGCGATTCGCAGTGGACGTTTTTCGCCGGCAACTTCCAGGAATACGAGGAAGACAAAAAGCGCCGGCTGGGCGAAGAGGGCGCGCGGCCGCAGCGTCTGCGCTTCAAGCCGCTGCGCTGAGCCGGGACAGGCGTGGTTGCGATGGGCGAGCCGTTGTTTGTCGCCTGCCTATGCGCCCAGTGGTGCAGCGTGTGCCGCCAATGGCGCGCGCCGTTCGACGCGCTGGCCGCGCAGTTTCCGGCAGCGTCCTTCCTCTGGGTGGATGTGGAAGACTGCGCCGCTGTGCTGGGCGATTACGAGCCGGAGAATTTTCCGGTACTCGCCGTGCAGCGCGGTGCGCGCCTGCTGTACTGCGCCACGCTGCCGCAGCAGCCTGCGGTGTGGCAGCGGCTGATCGCCGAACTCGCCGCGCTGGACGCGGCCAGCGCACAGCAATACGCCACGCGGCTGGCGCAAGGCGGGGCCGCGCTGCCCGATCTGCGCCGCGTGGCTGCGGTGTGAGGCCAGCCGTGGTTCAGCCCACGGCAAACCCGCTGTCGCACGGTGCCTGCGCCACGTCTTCGACCGTGACCGCATCGACCCGCGCGGCGGGCGGGCCCTGCCACAGCCAGCGCAGCAGCGCGTCCACCGCCGGCTGCGGCCCGCAGACGAGCACCTCCACCGTGCCATCGGGCAGATTGCGCGCATAGCCGCACAGCCCCAGCCGCAGCGCCCGTTCGCGCGTGTGGGCGCGAAACGACACGCCCTGCACCCTGCCGCGTACGCGGGCGCGCCTGCACGTCATCGGCCGGCCTCCTGCGCCGCGCCGTGCGGTCGGGAACGTGCGCCGAAAATCGCCGAGCCGACGCGCACCAGCGTCGCGCCTTCGAGGATGGCGGCTTCGAGGTCGGCGCTCATGCCCATCGACAGGGTGGGCAGCGCCAGGCCGTGCGCCGCGGCGATGGCGTCGCGCAGTTCGCGCAGCCGGGCAAACGGCTCACGCTGCGCCTGCAGGCCGTCGCGCGGCGCGGGAATGCACATCAGCCCGCGCAACTCCAGCCGCGGCAGCCGGGCGACGGCGGCGGCGAGCTCGCCGGCCTGCTGCGGCGGCACGCCGCTCTTGCTCGCCTCGCCATCGACGTTGACCTGCACGCACACCTGCAGCGGCGGCAGGTGCGCCGGGCGCTGGGCGCTCAGGCGCTGGGCGATTTTCAGCCGGTCGATGCTGTGCACCCAGTCGAACTGCGCGGCGACGTCGCGGGTTTTGTTGCTTTGCAGCGGGCCGATGAAATGCCAGCGCAGCGCCGGCCAGCGCGGGCGCAGCGCGGCGATTTTGTCCACCGCCTCCTGCACGTAGTTTTCGCCGAAGTCGGCCTGCCCCAGCGCGGCGACGGCGGCGACCTGCGCGGCGTCGAAGGTCTTGGACACGGCCAGCAGGGTGATGGACTGCGGATCGCGGCCGGCGCGCTGCGCGGCAAGGGCGATGCGTTGGCGCACCGCGGCGTAGGAATCGTTCAGCGGCATGGACGGGGGATTGTCGGAAAGAACGCAACAAAACTGCGCGGCAGCACGGGGCGAATTGCGGAAAACTGCCGTTCTCACTTTAAGATAGCCGAAATCAAACGCATGCTCGGGGGAGACATCGCTTGGACATCACACAACTGCTCGCTTTCAGCGTCAAGAACGACGCGTCCGATCTGCACCTGTCTGCCGGCCTGCCGCCGATGATCCGGGTGCATGGCGACGTGCGGCGCATCAACGTCGAGCCGCTCGATCACAAGGCGGTGCACGCCATGGTGTACGACATCATGAACGACGCGCAGCGCAAGCACTACGAGGAATTCCTCGAAGTCGATTTTTCCTTCGAAATCCCGTCGCTGGCGCGGTTTCGCGTCAACGCCTTCAACCAGTCGCGCGGCGCCGGCGCGGTGTTCCGCACCATTCCGAGCAAGGTGTTGACCCTCGAAGACCTGAACGCGCCCAAGGTGTTCGGCGAGCTGGCGCTCAAGCCGCGCGGGCTGGTACTGGTGACCGGGCCGACCGGCTCGGGCAAGTCCACCACGCTGGCGGCGATGATCAACCACTTCAACGAAAACGAGTACGGTCACATCCTCACCATCGAAGACCCGATCGAGTTCGTCCACCAGTCGAAAAAATCGCTGATCAACCAGCGCGAGGTCGGGCCGCATACCCTGAGCTTTTCCAACGCGCTGCGCTCGGCGCTGCGCGAAGACCCCGACGCCATTCTGGTGGGCGAGATGCGCGACCTGGAAACCATCCGCCTGGCGCTGACCGCCTCCGAGACTGGCCACCTGGTGTTTGCCACGTTGCACACTTCGTCGGCGCCCAAGACCATCGACCGCATCGTCGACGTGTTTCCCGCAGAGGAAAAGGAAATGGTGCGGGCGATGCTGTCGGAGGCGCTGGTCGGCGTGATTTCGCAGACGCTGTGCAAGAAAAAAGACGGCTCGGGCCGGGTGGCGGCGCACGAAATCATGATCGGCACGCCGGCGATCCGCAACCTCATCCGCGAAAACAAGGTCGCGCAGATGTATTCGATGATCCAGACCAGTCAGGCCTACGGCATGCAGACGCTCGACCAGAACCTGGCCGACCTGGTCAAGCGCAACCTCATTTCCGCCACCGAGGCGCGCACCAAGGCCAAGCAGCCGGAAAACTTCCCCGGCGCGTAAGGCGCGCCGCCGCCTGCTGCGCCACCCTCTCGTCTCTTGGGGATTGCGATGAAACTGTTTGACAAAATTCTCGGCGCCGGACGCAAGGATGCGGTCGAGGACGCGCCGGAATCGCAGTTTTTCACCACCGGGTTTCACGACGCCGAAGTCGCCAGCCTGGACGCCGTGGTCGGCTGGTCGCAGCGCGCGGCGGAAGTCGGCGCGACCAAGCTGTCGCGCAGCGCCGGGGCGCAGCGGCTGCTCGAACTGTGGCAGCAGGACAAATACATGGCCGGGCTGACCGAGGCCGACCGCGAGCGCTGCGCCAAGTATTTCCACTACTACACCATCAAGTCGGGCGCCGACCTGATCGCCCAGGGCGAGACCGGCAGCTTCATGCTCGTGCTGCTGCGCGGCGCGGTGGCCGTGGACCGGCTGCAGCCGTGGGGTGACCGGCTGCGGCTGACCGAGGTGCGCGCCGGCAGCATGCTGGGGGAGATGTCGCTGGTCGATGCCGCGCCGCGCTGGTCGTACTGCACGACGCTGACCGACAGCGAAATCGCCGTGCTCGAAGCCGCCGACCTGGACCGCATGATCGCGCAGGACCCGGCAGCAGCCTGCCGGCTGATCGGTTCGCTGGCGCGGCGGCTGTCGCTGCGGCTGCGCAAGCTCAGCGCGCGCGTGGCCGCGGCCACGCCCGGCGGCTGATGGGGATGACACGGCACAGCGGGAGGCGGTATGGATCGTGACCAGGCAAGCAAATTCATCAACGACCTGCTCAAGCTGATGATCAGCCGTGGCGGCTCGGACCTGTTCCTCACGGCGGACTTTCCGCCGGCGATCAAGGTCGACGGCGTAGTGACCAAGCTGTCGTCGCAGCCGCTGACCGCGCAGCACACCCTGGCGCTGGCGCGGTCGATCATGAACGACAAGCAGTCTGCCGAGTTCGAGCGTACCAAGGAGTGCAATTTCGCCATTTCCCCGGCGGGGCTGTCGCGGTTTCGCTGCAACGCGTTCTTGCAGCAGGGCAAGGTGGGCATCGTGCTGCGGCAGATCCCGCAGGAACTGCCGTCGATCGACGCGCTGGGGCTGCCGCAGGTGCTCAAGACCCTGGCGATGCACAAGCGCGGGCTGATCATTTTCGTCGGCGCCACCGGCTCGGGCAAATCGACGTCGATGGCGGCGATGCTCGACTACCGCAACGAAAACTCGCACGGCCACATCATCACCGTCGAAGACCCCATCGAATTCGTCCACCCGCACAAAAACTGCATCGTCACGCAGCGCGAGGTCGGGCTCGACACCGACAGCTGGGAAGCCGCGCTGAAAAACACCCTGCGGCAGGCACCCGACGTCATTCTGATGGGCGAAATCCGCGACCGCGAAACCATGGAGCACGCCGTGGTGTTTTCCGAAACCGGTCACCTCGTGCTCGCCACGCTGCACGCCAACAACGCCAACCAGGCGCTGGACCGCATCATCAACTTCTTTCCCGAAGAGCGGCGCACGCAGCTGCTCATGGACCTGTCGCTGAACCTGCGGGCGATGGTGTCGCAGCGACTGGTGCCGCTGCAGACCGGCAAGGGGCGGGTGGCCGCGGTGGAAATCCTGATCAACTCGCCGCTGATCGCCGACATGATTTTCGAAGGCAAGCTCACCGACATCAAGGACGTGATGAAACGGTCGCGCGAAATGGGCATGCAGACCTTCGACCAGTCGCTGTTCGACCTGTTCGACGCCGACAAAATCAGCTACGAGGACGCGCTGCGCAACGCCGACTCGGTCAACGACCTGCGGCTGCGCATCAAGCTCGACAGCAAACGCGCGCGCAACGCCGACCTGGGCAGCGACACCGGCCACCTGGCCATCGTCTGAAAAGGCGCACGGCGAGGCAGTCAGTCCGGCGCGGCGTGCCGCAGCAGCAGCGCGCGCACCGGCGCCGGCAGTGCCAGGGCGGCCGCGGCCTGCGGCGCGATCCACTGCCCTGCGGGCTCGGCCGCCGTGGTTGCCGGCTCGACGTCGATCTGCAGCGGCTGCGCCGTGAGGTCGAAATGGGTGAACGCATGGGCGAACGCCGGCAGTTCGCGCTGCGCCACCACCGCGCCGAGCCGCGCGGCAAACGCCAGCGCCTGCGGCCTGCCGGCGAATTCCGGCAGGCTCCACAATCCCGGCCAGATGCCCTGCGGCGGGCGGCGCTCCAGCCACAGCGTGCCGTCGGCGCGGTTGCGCAGCCAGAGCATCACGGTATGGCGTCGCTGCCGCGCGGCCGTCTTTGGTTTGCGTTGCGGCAGTCGCTGCGGGTCGCCGCCGTTGCGCGCGCGGCAGTCGGCGGCGAACGGGCATTGCGCGCACAGCGGCTGGCGTGGCCGGCACACCGTCGCCCCCAGGTCCATCAGTCCCTGGGTGTAGGCGGCGATGTCGCTGGCTGCGGGCAGCAGGGCCTGCGCCAGCGCGCGGAGTTTGCGCGTCGCCGCCGCGTCGGGCAGCGGGTCGGATATGCCGTGGCTGCGGCAGAGCACGCGCTGCACATTGCCGTCGAGGATGGCGGCGCGTTCAGCGAAGCAGAAGGCGGCGATCGCCGCTGCCGTGGACGGCCCGATTCCCGGCAGTTCGGCCAGCTCGCGCGCGGTGCGTGGAAACTCGCCGCCGTAGCGCTGCACCACGAGCTGCGCGCAGCGCTGCAGGTTGCGCGCGCGCTGGTAGTAGCCCAGCCCGCTCCATGCGGCGAGCACGGCGTCCTGCGGCGCCGCAGCCAGCGCCTGCACCGTGGGAAAGCGCTCGACGAAGCGGGTGTAGTAGCCCGTGACCACTGCCACCTGCGTTTGCTGCAGCATGATTTCCGACAGCCAGACGTGATAGGCGCTGCGCCCCTGCCACGGCAGACCGTGCCGTCCGTGGACGCGCTGCCACTGCACCAGCCGCGCGGCGAACTGCGGCAGTACGGCGGCTTCGGGTGGGTCTGTGGCGGGGGAGGCGGTGAGGCTGGCGGAGGGCACGGCGGTGGACCATGAGGCGCTGTGGCGCGACGCGCCGCATTGTGCCAGCGTGCTGGGATGGGGTGCGCTGCAAAAGGGGAAATGTACCCGCCGCGGCCCAGGCGGACGACGGGCGGGCGATGGCAGGGGCGTTCGCGCCTTTTCAGGCGTCGTCGAGCACGCGCGCGGTCTGCGCGGCCAACCCCTGCTGCAGCGCAGTGATCTGCGCGACCTGCGCGCGCAGGTCTTCGATGCGCTCGTGCAGGCTGTCCTTTGTATCTTCGACGCGCTGCAGCGTGGACAGGCGGCGGTTGAGCTGTTTCTTGCGCTCGCGCACCTGGCTGTCGAGCTGGGCGATGGCCGAGCGGTCCCAGTTTTCGATGTCGCGCAGCGCGCGCTCGAACAGGTCGCGCACCCGCGCCGCCATCGCCCGCAGGGTGCGCAGCGCGTAGGCGTTGTTCTGCAGCTTGAGCCAGTTCACCCCGGAGAGATGATCGGTGTAGGCCGCGGCCATGCGGTCGAATTCCTGGATCAGCGCGTTCAGCCGCAGCACCCGCGGCGCCGACACAGTGAAACCGAACTGGCTGTTGGCGCGCTGGAACGCGGCGGCGAGCATCTGGCGGATTTCCTCGATCTGCGTCTCCGCGTCCACCAGCCGGGCGCGCAGATCGGCGGAGATACGCGCCAGCTCGGTCTTGACGCCGACCTTGAGCAGCGCGCGGCTCATACGCGCCTGCAGTTGTTCCAGGTCGTGCAGCACCGCGGTGGCGGCAAAGCGCTCGCGCAGCGTGTCGAGCATGCGGTTGTTCACCGCGCGCAGCGCCAGCACCTGCGCCATGCCGGCGTCGAATTCGCTGCGCTCGGCGCTCAGCCGCTGCAGCATGAGCACGACCATTTGCGCGTTTTTGCCGCGCAGCGCCAGCAGCTCGTCGAGCTGACCCTGCGCCTCGGCCAGCCGGCTGCGCAGCTGCCGCGACAAATCGGCCTGCACCTGCCCGATGGTGTCGCGCAGGCCCTGCTGCAGCAGGCGGCGGCGGTCGATGTTGGCGGTGCGGTTGAGCGCATTTTCCAGTTGCCCCAGTCCCGAGCGCGCCAGCAGCGCGGCGTCGCCGCGGATGCGCGCCAGCAGCGCCTTGTGCGCCGACACGGCGAACACCCGTTCGGCAGGCAGCTGCAGGGTCTGCGCCGTGGCCTGCACCTGGCGGTCGATGGTGGCGGCGACCTGCTCTGCGCTCAGCAGCGGGTCCCACAGCGCGTCGACCTTGTTCAGCGCTACCAACGTCTGCGAACCGCTGGTGGGGGCGATGTGGCGCTTCCAGATGTCCAGATCGCTGCGCGTCACCCCGGTGTCGGCGCCGAGCACGAACACCACGGCGTTGGCCGACGGGATCAGCGACAGCGTCAGCTCGGGTTCGGCGCCGACGGCGTTCAGTCCCGGGGTGTCGAGGATGGTCAGCCCCTGGTCGAGCAGCGGATGGGCGAAGTTGACCAGCGCGTGACGCCACAGCGGGATGTCCACCAGGTCCTGCGGCTGCGCGCCGAGTTCGGCGAGTTCTTCGGCGTCGTGGAAAAACCCCAGTTCCTGCGCCCGCTCCAGCGGCACGCGCTGCGTGTCCGACAGGTGGGTGAGCGCCTGCGCCAGCCCCTGCGCGTCCTGTGTGGGCAGGTCGAACTGGGTCCACACCTGCGGACTGGCTTTCCACTGCGCCAGCGTCTGCGACTGCAGCCGGGTGTCGATGGGCAGCAGGCGCAGGCCACGCGGTTGCGCCGGATCGGAAAACAGCTCCATCGGGCACATGGTGGTGCGCCCGGCGCCGGCGGGCAGGATGCGCTGGCCGTGCCCGGCAAAAAAGATGGCGTTGATCAGTTCGGACTTGCCGCGGGAAAACTCGGCGACGAACGCCAGCGTCATGCGGTCGTTGTCCAGCCGGGCGATTTGCTGCAGCAGCAGCGGGCGCGACGGCTCGGGCGCCAGACCGCTGTCGTCGAGCCAGGCCAGCAGGGCTTTGAGCCGCTGCACGCGCTCGGCTCGCCACTCGGCATAGTCGAACAGTCCGGTGGTCAGGATGGGGGTTTCCACTTGCGGGTTCATCGCGGCAAGACGTCAGACAATGGCGGTTTCAGCGAGGGCCTGTTCACGCTTTCTGCGTGCATGCGCCCTAGAGTAAAACACAGCCGCAGTCGGATTTCGATCAGCGTTTTCCGCCTGGGCTGCGGGATTTGAGAATTTTTTGGCAGTTGGGGCAAAAATACGTGCTGCGCTGCGCCTGCACGATGCTGCGCACCGGCGTGCCGCAGACGTGGCACGGCTGGCCGGCGCGGCCGTACACCTGCGCCTGCAGCTGGAAATCGCCGAGGTGTCCGTTGGTATGGGCGAAATCGCGCAGGCTGCTGCCGCCCAGCGCGACGGCCTGCTGCAGGGTCTCGCGCACCGCCGTGGCCAGGCGCTGGCAGTCGGCGGGCCGCAGGCGCGAGGCGGGAGTCCGCGGATCGATGCGCGCGCGAAACAGCGCTTCACAGGCGTAGATATTGCCCACGCCGGCGACGATGTGTTGCGACAGCAGCAGCGGCTTGATCGCGGCGCTGCGCCCGCGCAGCGCCTGGCACAGCGCGGCGCCGTCGAACCGCTCTGACAGCGGCTCGGGGCCGAGCGCGCGCAGCAGCGGGTGGCTGTGGACTTCGGTTCCGGGGTGCCAGATCACGGCGCCGAAGCGCCGCGGATCGCGCAGCCGCAGCACGCCGCGGTCGGTCTGCAGCTCGACGTGGTCGTGCGCCGACGCGGGCGGCAGCGGCTGCTGCGCCGGCGTCCAGCGCAGCGAGCCCGACATGCCCAGATGCACGATCAGCGTGCCCTGCGCGGTGCGCATCAGCAGGTATTTGCCGCGACGCTGCAGCGCGTCGATGCGCAGCCCGTGCAGCGTCTGCGGGTCGGCCTGCAGCGGCCAGCGCAGCGGTTTACCCAGCCGCAGCGCGGTGATGTGAGCGCCGCACAGCGCGGCGTCCAACCCCAGGCGGGTGACTTCGACTTCGGGGAGTTCGGGCATGGGTGTCTGGCCGGGCCGGCGTGTCTGCCCTGGCGTAAAGACCGTGTTCTGCCGCATTGTGCCGCAGCCGCCGGCGCGGACTCCTACAATCGGTCGCCTGCCCAGGGCCGACGGCGTTCGGCGCTGTTTTTCCGTCGATGATCAGGACTCCCATGCGCGCTGCCGTTTTTGTCTCGGCCCTGCTGTTTGCAGCGATGTGTTCAGTTGCCGCGTTCGCCCAGACGCCGCAGTCTGCACCCCGCGTCAACGCGCAGGACACCGCGCGGCAGGTGTTTGCCGTGCTCGTGGGGGAAATCGCCGCCAACACCGGCCATCCGGGCGTGGCGTACACCGAGCTGCTCAAGGCCGCGCGGGAGCTCGACGCCGCGTCGCTCTACCGTCGCGCAGCGGAAATCGCCCTGCGCTCGGGCGTGCCGGACAAGGCGCTGGCCGCGGCGCAGGCCTGGCGCAAGGCGCAGCCCGGCTCGCGCGAGGCCGGCGCCTGGGTGGTGCAGCTGCAATTGCTGCTGGGCCGCAGCAGCGAGGCGGCGGCGACCATTGCGCAGGACCTGGCCAACACCCCCGAACCGCAACGTGGGCAGGCCATCGCCGATTTGCTGCCGCTGGCCGCGCAGGCCGAAGACCCGGCGGCGACGCTGACCATGATGCGCACCGCGCTGGCCGCGCAGCAGCAGTTCCCGCAGACCGACGTCGTGCTGGGCGTGCTGCGCGCCCGGCTCGGCGAGCGTAAAGCGGGGTTTGCCGACGCGCTGCACGCGCTCAGCGCCGACCCCGGGCTGGCGCCGGCGGCGGCGCTGCTGCTGCAGCTGTACACCGTCAACCCACAGGCCGCCGACGCGGCGATGCAAAAATTCGCCGCGGCGCAGCCGCAGGACAGCGGCATGCGCCTGGCCTGGGCGCAGGCGGCGCTGGCGCAGCAGCGCGACGGCATCGCTTACGGCGTGCTGAAGCAGCTCGTGGCCGACGCCCCCGATCTGGCGCCGGCCTGGCTGCTGCTGGGCAGCCTGCAGACCGAGTTCGGCGAACCGGCCAAGGCGGTGGTTTCGCTGCAGACCTATTTGCGGCTGGCGCGCGCGCAGGCCGAGCCGCCGTCGCTCACCCCGGCCTACCTCGCCTTGTCCGAAGCCGCGCGCAAACTCGGCGACGACGCCCAGGCCAGCCGCTGGTTGGACCAGATTGTCCCCGACGCCGGCAACCGCCTGGCGCTGCTGACCAACCGCGCGCTCATCCTGGTGGCCCAGGGCAAGGTGGCCGAGGCGCTCAAGCTGGTCGACACCCTGCCCGAGGCCACCGCGGCGCAGCGCAAGGACAAACTGCTGACGCGGGCGCAGATTCTGCGTGACGCCGGGCGCTACGACGCCGCGTTCCGCCTGCTGCAGGCCGGGGCCAGGCAGATGCCCGGCGACGTCGATGTGCTCTACGAGGCGGCGATGATGGCCGACAAAAGCGGCCATATCAGCGACATGCTGCAGTTGCTGCGCAAGGCCATCGCCGCCGACCCGCAGTCGCAGCCGGCGTACAACGCGCTGGGCTACACCCTGGCCGACCGCGGTGAAAACCTGCCCGAGGCGCGCAAACTCATCGCCCGCGCGCTCGAATTGTCTCCCGGCAACCCCTTCGTCCTCGACAGCATGGGCTGGGTGGAATACCGCATGGGCCATCTCGACCAGGCGCTGGACCTGCTGCAGCAGGCGTACGACGCCCGCCCCGACCCGGAAGTCGGCGCGCATCTGGGCGAAGTGCTCTGGCAGCTCGGGCAGAAAGACCGCGCCCGCGCCATCTGGCGTGCGGCGATCGAGCGCGCACCGCACGACGCCGTGGTGCAGGCGGTGCTGCGCAAATACGGTGTGACCTTCTGATGCGGCGGCGCGCGCTGCTCGTGCTCGGTGCCGGCGCGCTCGCCGCGCTGGCCGGCTGCGCCGCGCCGCGGCTGGCGCCGCCGCAGCAAAACGCCAGCATCGAACTGGCCGGACGGCTGTCGCTGGTCAGCGGCCCGGCCGAGGCGCAAAAGGCGCTTTACGGCGGTTTCCGCCTGGTGCTGCAGGGGCAGGAGGCCGGCGAGTTCGAGGTGTTTTCGCCGCTGGGGCAGATGCTCGCCCGGGCGCGATGGAGCCCTGGGCAGGCCAGCCTGGACGACGGCAGACAGACGCAGCGCTTTGCCTCGTTCGACGCCATGACCCGCGCGGCGCTGGGCGTGGCGCTGCCGCAGGCGGCGCTGCAGGACTGGGTGCGCGGTCAACCCGCGTCCGCGCTGCCGTCGCAGGAACTGCCCGACGGCGCTTTCGTCCAGCTCGGCTGGACGGTGCGCCCGGTGTGGCGCGACGGCCGGCTGGCGCTGCTGCAGGCGCAGCGCGGCGGCGCCGACCCGGCGCAGCTGCGCATGGTGATCGACGCTGCCAGCGGTGCGACCGCACGCTGAACCGGGCAGGGCGATGCGCGCGCTGTACAACCTGCCGGCACCGGCGAAGATCAACTGGTTTTTGCACGTCACCGGGCGGCGCGCCGACGGCTACCACACCCTGCAGACGGTGTTCCAGTTCATCGACTGGAGCGACAGCCTCGACCTCGTCCGGCGCGACGACGGCGCGATTCGCCGCATCGGCGACGACGGCCTGCCCGAAGACGATCTGTGCGTGCGCGCGGCGCGGCTGCTGCAGTCCGCCACCGGCTGCGCGCTGGGGGCGGACATTCATTTGCGCAAATCGATTCCGCAGCAGGCCGGCCTCGGCGGCGGCAGCTCCGATGCGGCCACCGTGCTCATCGGCCTGAACCGGCTGTGGCGGCTGGGCCTGACGCGCCCGGCGCTGATGCAGCTTGCCGCGCGGCTCGGTGCCGACGTGCCGGTGTTCGTGTACGGCCGCAACGCCTGGGCGCAGGGGGTGGGCGACGACTTGCAGGCGGTGGATCTGCCCACGCCGTGGTTTGCTGTGGTGCATCCGGCACACGGCCTGTCCACCCGCGAGGTGTTTGCCGCCCTTGCCTTGACAAATCTGCCGCAGCCACCGACAATTTACGACTTTGCTGAGTGGCTGAAAAACACGGTTGCTGCAGCACACACCGGCAGCGGGACGCCAAGCGGTGCCTTGCAGCCGATGTGGGGCAGAAACGACTTGCAGCAGGCGGCACAGCGGCTTGCGCCGGACGTCGCGCTGGCGGCGCAGATACTGCGTGAAGTCCTGCTTCGTCAGGGGCAGCGAGCGCGGTTTGACGTGCGCATGACCGGGTCGGGCAGCGCGGTGTTTGCTTGGCTGGACGAGGCGCCGCAGCGTACACTGCAGGCTGCAGTGCTGCAGGACATGCCCGCGCAGTGGCAAGGCCGGCTCTGCAAAGCCTTGGCCGTGCATCCTTTGCACGGCTGGGTCGATGAATCATCCGGCCTTGGCGGCGCAGCTGCCGCGCAGGGCCGACACGCGGATTGATTGAGTTTGCATTCGCTGCAGGCGAATGGAGTTGGGGAGTCGCCAAGTTGGTTAAGGCACCGGATTTTGATTCCGGCATTCGAGGGTTCGAATCCTTCCTCCCCAGCCACGAATTTTGACCAGCGTTTAGCCTGCGGCATCGCGCACCGCGGGCCGCCAGGGCCAAAAGCCAGGGCGCTTCGGGCGCAGCACTCGCGCAACTTCCACCCCGCACCCCCATCATGACACCGAACCCGGCGGACTTCATTTTGTTCACCGGCAATGCCAATCCGGCGCTTGCCCAGGAAGTAGCGGAACAACTCGGCATCGGCCTCGGTCAGGCATACATCGGCCGGTTTTCCGACGGCGAGGTGACGGTCGAAATCCAGCAGAACGTGCGTGCGCGCGAGGTGTTCGTCATCCAATCCACCTGCGCGCCGACCAACGACAACCTGATGGAACTGCTCATCATGGTCGACGCGCTCAAGCGCGCGTCGGCCGAGCGCATCACCGCGGTGATTCCGTATTTCGGCTACGCGCGGCAGGATCGCCGGCCGCGGTCGGCGCGCGTGCCCATCACCGCCAAGGTCGTGGCCAATATGCTGCAGGCCGCCGGCGTGGCGCGGGTCGTGACCATGGACCTGCACGCCGACCAGGTGCAGGGGTTTTTCGACATCCCGGTGGACAACATCTACGCCTCGCCGATCCTGCTCAGCGACCTGCGCGAAAAGAATTACAGCGACCTGATCGTCGTCTCTCCCGACATCGGCGGGGTGGTGCGCGCGCGCGCGCTGGCCAAGCTGATGGATTGCGATCTGGCCATCATCGACAAGCGTCGCCCCAAACCGAACGTGTCGGAAGTGATGAACGTCATCGGCGACATCGACGGGCGCAACTGCATCATCATGGACGACATGGTCGATACCGCCGGCACGCTGACCAAGGCCGCCGAGGTGCTCAAGACCCGGGGCGCCAAGCGGGTGATGGCGTATTGCACCCATCCGGTGCTCTCCGGCCCGGCGATCCAGCGGCTGCAGGCCAGTGCGATCGACGAGCTGGTGGTCACCAACACCATACCGCTGCGCCCGGAAGCGCGCGACTGCGGCAAAATCCGCCAGCTTTCCGCGGCGTCGCTGATCGCGCAGACCATCCAGCGCATCGCCTACGGCGGCTCGGTGCTGCAGTTGTTCAACGAGCAGGAAACGCTGTTCTGATCCCAAGTTTCGTCCGCCGCCGTGTGCGGCGGTTTGTCGTGGCACTGGTCGCAGGTGCCGCCAACCCAGGGGCCCGTCCCCGTTTTCAGGAGTCGACATGAAAGTCGTCGCATTCGAACGTCAAGTGCAGGGAACCGGTGCGAGCCGCCGCCTGCGTCGCGCCGGCAAAACCCCCGGCATCGTCTATGGTGGCGAACAAGCGCCGCAAATGATCGAGCTCGATCACAACGCGCTGTTCCACGCCTTGAAAAAAGAGCAGTTCCACTCCTCGGTGCTCGAACTGGAAGTGGCGGGCAAGACCAGCCAGGTGCTGCTGCGCGATTACCAGATGCACCCGTACAAGCCGCTGGTGCTGCACGTGGACTTCCAGCGGGTCGATGCCACGCACAAAATCACCATGAAGGTGCCGCTGCACTTCACCGGTGCGGAGGAGTCGCCCGCGGTCAAGTTGAGCCACGGCATCGTCAACCATGTGATGAACGAAGTCGAGGTGTCGTGCCTGCCGGCCGACCTGCCCGAGTTCATCGCCGTCGATCTCAGCGGCCTGACGCTGCACGGCAGCGTGCACGTCAACGACCTCAAGCTGCCCAAGGGGGTGAGCGTGGTCACCCACGGGGTGGACAACCCTGCGGTGGTCACCGTCAGCCCGCCCCCGGGTGGTGTGGGTGAAGAAGGCGCCGCTGCCGAAGGCGAGAGCAAGTAAGCCGCGGCCGGTTTGCGCCTCGACCGGGGCCGCCTGCGGGCGGCCCCGGTTTTTTTGCGGGCCGCGGTTTCAGGCCGGATCCACCGGGCGCGGGCGGCGGTCGTCGCCCACGGCCACATACGTCAACAGCGCTTCGGTCACCTTGATGACCTCGACGTTGGACGGCGTGCGCTGTGCATACACCTCGACGCGCACGGTGATCGAGGTGCGGCCGACGTGGTCGATTTCGGTGAAAAACGACAGCACGTCGCCCACCAGCACCGGCTGCTTGAAGACGAATTCCTTGACCGCCACCGTCGCCACCCGTCCCCTGGCGCGCCAGGCGGCGGCAATGCCGCCGGCGATGTCCACCTGCGCCATGATCCAGCCGCCAAAAATGTCGCCGTGCATGTTCACATCGGCGGGGCGGGCCTGGGTACGCAGGGTGGGGATGCGGTCGGGCAGGGCGGGCAGACTGGACATGGCAGGCGGCAGGCAAGGCGCCGGCAGGGCGCGGATAATCGGTCGATCGCCGTAGTGTAAGGGTCTGCCGTTGCCGCTGTCTTGCACCGCCGGCGTCCGTCTGCCCTGCCTGTTCTGTCCTGTCTCCCCATGCACCCCACCCCTACCCCCGCCCCGCCCGAGCCGTCAGCTGCCGGCTCTGTTGCTGCCGCGCCGCGCTCGCGCTGGGCCGTGGTGTCGGCGCTGTGGCCATATTTGTGGGCGTACCGCGGCCGGGTGCTGCTGGCGCTGGCGATGATGATCGCCGCCAAGGTGGCCAACGTCGGCGTGCCCATCGTGCTCAAGGACATCGTCAACGCCTTGGACCTCAAGCCGGGCGATGCGCGCGCGGTGCTGGTGGTGCCCGTGGCGCTGCTGCTGGCCTATGGCGCGCTGCGGGTGAGCGTGTCGCTGTTCACCGAGCTGCGCGAAATCGTGTTTTCCCGCGTCACCCAGGGGGCGGTGCGCAACATCGCCCGGCAGGTGTTCGACCATCTGTTTCGCCTGAGCCTGCGCTACCACCTGGCGCGGCAGACCGGGGGCATGTCGCGCGACATGGAACGCGGCACGCGGGCGATTTCCAGTCTGGTGTCGTTCACCCTCTACAGCATTTTGCCCACGCTGGTGGAAATGGCGCTGGTCATCGGCATCCTGCTGGTGAAATACGACGTCTGGTTTGCCGCGATCGCGCTGGTCGCGCTGCTGCTTTACGTCGCCTTTACCGTCACCGTCACCGAGTGGCGCACGCAGTTGCGCCGCGAAATGAACACGCAGGATTCGCGCGCCAACCAGCGGGCGATCGACGCGCTGCTGAACTACGAAACGGTCAAGATGTTCGGCAACGAGGCGCTGGAATCCCGGCGGTACGACGACAGCCTGCAGCGCTGGATGACCGCGGCGATCAAATCGCAGAACTCGCTGTCGCTGCTCAATCTCGGGCAGAGCCTGATCATTTCCACGGCGGTGACGCTGCTGGTGTGGCGCGCTACGGTCGGCGTGGTCGATGGCCGCATGAACCTGGGCGACCTGGTGCTGGTCAACGCCTTCATGCTGCAGTTGTACGCGCCGCTGAACTTTCTCGGCGTGATCTACCGCGAAATCCGCCAGGCGGCGACCGATCTGGAGCGCATGTTCCACATCCTGCACGAACACCCGGACATCGACGACGTGCCGGGCGCGCCGGCGCTGCACGTCACGCGCGGCGAGGTGCGCTTCGACCACGTGCGCTTCGGCTACACCGCCGACCGGCTGATTCTCGACGGGCTGGACTTCACCGTGCCCGCCGGGCAGACGGTGGCCATCGTCGGCCCGTCGGGTGCGGGCAAGTCGACGCTGGCGCGGCTGCTGCTGCGGTTTTACGCGCCGCAATCCGGGCGGATTCTGATCGACGGCCAGGACATTGCGCAGGTCACGCAGCACAGCGTGCGCGCGGCCATCGGCATCGTGCCGCAGGACACGGTGCTGTTCAACGACACCATCGGCTACAACATCGCCTATGGGCGACCGGGGGCGACGCCGCAGCAGGTGGAGGACGCCGCGCGCGCCGCGCACATCCACGACTTCATCGCCGCCACTCCGCAGGGCTACGCCACCGAGGTCGGCGAACGCGGGCTCAAACTCTCCGGCGGAGAGAAGCAGCGCGTGGCCATCGCCCGCGCGCTGCTGAAAAACCCGCCGATCCTGGTGTTCGACGAAGCCACTTCGCAACTCGATTCGGCCAACGAAAAAGCCATCCAGGCGGAAATCCGCGCCGCGGCGCGCAACCGCACCGCGCTGGTGATTGCGCACCGCCTGTCCACCGTGGTCGATGCGCACCAGATCCTGGTGCTGCAGCACGGCCGCATCGTCGAAAGCGGCACCCACGGCGAGCTGCTGCGCGCTGGCGGGCTGTACGCGCAGATGTGGGCACTGCAGCAGGAAGCCGCGATCGTGCAGCAGCACGCGGCGCTGGCGTGATGCCAGGCGCTGTTTGTCACCACCTATTGCCAAAAGGTGACAGACGGTTACACTTGCCGGATTGCGTTCACAACGGGCTTTGTCCGCGGAGATTTTCCATGCTCAAAACACTGTTTGGCCTGACCGTGCTCGCCGCGTCTCTGCTGTCGGCCGCGCAGGCCGCCGAGCTCACCGGCACGCTGAAAAAAGTCAAGGACACCGGCAGCATCACCATCGGCTACCGCGAGTCGTCGATTCCGTTTTCCTACCTCGACAACAACGGCAAACCCATCGGCTATGCCATGGAGCTGTGCGGCAAAGTGGTCGATGCCGTCAAGGCCGACCTGAACATGCCCAACCTAAAGGTGAACTACACCCCGGTGACGTCGAGCAACCGCATTCCGCTGCTGGAAAACGGCACCATCGATCTCGAATGCGGCTCGACCACCAATTCGGTGGCGCGGCAGAAGCAGGTGGCGTTCGGCCCGACCTACTTCGTCATCAACGTCACCGCCGCGGTGAAAAAGGATTCGGGCATCAACAGCTTCGAGCAGCTCAACGGCAAGACCATCGTCACCACATCGGGCACGACCTCGGTGCCGTTGCTGAAAAAATACGAAAAGACCAAGGACATGGAGTTCAAGGAAATCTACGGCAAGGATCACGCCGAGAGCTTCCTGCTGATGGCCGACGGCCGCGCCGCGGCGTTCGTGATGGCGGGC
>JAJZAQ010000060.1 GCA_021799355.1 Pseudomonadota bacterium | reverse complement strand
CAGCGCAAAAACGCCTGCATCGTGCGCGGGGTCTGCGCGCTCAGATGCAGGTCGGAAACGAAGGCCAGCCGTGTCCAGCCGGGTGGGGCGTGCAGCAGCGCTGCCTCCGGCACGCCGGGGGCAGGTGCCAACTCGTCACCAGTGGCGTGGGCCGGCGGGTCGAACGGTGCCGGCAGGGTCAGACCTCGACGGCTTTGAGGATGACGACGTCTTCGACCGGCACGTCGTCGTGAAAGCCCTTGCGACCGGTTTTGACGCCCTTGATTTTGTCCACCACATCGTGGCCTTCGACCACCTTGCCGAACACGGCGTAGCCCCAGCCCTGCGCCGTCGGCGCGGTGTGGTTGAGGAAGGCGTTGTCGGCGACGTTGATGAAAAACTGCGCCGTGGCCGAGTGGGGATCCGAGGTGCGGGCCATGGCGATGGTGTAGCGCTCGTTTTTCAGGCCGTTGTTGGCCTCGTTGACGATCGGCGCCTTGGTGGGCTTTTGCTTCATGCCGGGCTCGAAGCCGCCCCCCTGGATCATGAAGCCGTCGATCACGCGGTGGAAAATGGTGCCGTCGAACTGGCCGGAGCGGACGTAGTTGAGGAAGTTTTCGACCGTTTTGGGCGCGCGCTCGGCGTCGAGTTCAAGGCGGATGTTGCCGTGGTTGGTTTGCAGTTCGACCATGATGGGCTTTCAGTTGAGGAGTTTGGCGTTGTCGATGACGATGGGTTTGACCGGCACGTTCTGGTAGGGGCCGACGCTCTTGGTGGGGACGGCGACGATTTTGTCGATCACGTCCATGCCGGAGACGACTTTGCCAAAGACGGCGTAACCGTGGCCGTCGGGCTGCGGGTAGTCCAGGCTGGGGTTGTCGACCACGTTGATGAAAAACTGCGAGGTGGCCGAGTTCGGGTCGGCGGTGCGCGCCATGGCGATGGTGCCGCGCAGATTGCGCAGACCGTTCTGGCTTTCCAGCGGGATCGGCGGCCGCGTGGGTTTTTGCTGCATGTCGGCGGTGAAGCCGCCGCCCTGCACCATGAAGCCAGGAATCACGCGGTGAAAAATGGTGCCTTTGTAAAAGCCGCTTTTGACGTAGTCGAGAAAGTTGGCCACGGTCTTGGGCGCGCGCGCCGGGTCGAGCTGGACGACGAAATCGCCCATGCTGGTGACGAATTCCACGCGAGGTTGCGTCGCGGCGGTCTCGGCGGCCTGTGCCGCAGTCCCGGCTGCTGCCGTCAGCAGGCCGAAGGCGGCGAGCACGGCAACGGCGCGCTGGCGGATGGCGACAAACGCTCCCGCGCCGTGCGGCGGGCGGCGGACATGCAATGTGAGGTCGGTCATGAAACGCTTCCTTGAAAAATGAGCTGCCATTGCTGGCTGCGCTGCGCCCAGTACTGGCGGTAGAGCGCGGCATGGCCCGTGGCGTTGGCGGCACTGTACTGCACCACGATCTGCCCGGGGTATTGCAGGATGCTCAGGCTGGCCGGGATCGGCGAGGCCGGGGACGGCGCGGCTGCAGGCGCGGCTGCCGATGCCGCTGCTGGGGGGTCTTGCGGGCGCAGGCCCAGCGATGCCGCCCGCACGATCTCCGGCTGCAGTTGTGCGATGAGCCGCTGGCGCTGTGCCGTCCACTGCGCCGGGCTGAGCCAGCGCACCTGACGGGTGATGACCACCGGCGTGGCCCCGGCAGGCGTTTGCGCCATCAGGCTGCGCACATCGGGATTGGACAGCACCACGCAGCCGTCGGACGCGCGCGGCACGCGGGCATAGCTGCCGGGCGGCGTGCCGTGCAGCCAGACGCCAAAACCAGTGTAGCCCTGCAATTTGTCCCATTCGTTGGGGTAGTTCAGGGTCAGCGCCCCGGCGCCGTAGAGCGGCTTGAGGTTGGCCGGGTCGATTTTGCGGGTGATGAAGTAGATGCCCAGCGGCGTCTTCAGGTCGCCGGCGCGGGTTTTGCCGTCGCCCTGCCGCCCCTGGCTGAAGTAATAACTGGCGCGCAGCACCGGCTGGCCGTCGCGCTGGTCGAACACATACACGCGCGAGCGCGAGGTTTCGATCACCAGCGCCCGCTTCACGTCGGCGCCGAGGGCGACGAGATTGGCTGCGATGGCACCTGCCGGTGGCGGATTGGTATACGCCGACAGCCGCACCAGCGCTTCGGCGCGCAGTTCGTCGAGGCGGGTGCGGGCGGCCGGCGGCAGGGTCGCGGCCAGATCGGGCGGCAAGGCGGCAAAGCCGCCACCGCGGCCGCTGCTGGCCTGCAGGACGTCGGCCAGCGCCAGTTGCGCCAGGGCGAAGTGCGGATGTTCGCGCACCAGTTGCGTGGCCTGTTCACGCGCGGCATCCAGGTTCCCGGCGGCGACTTCGGCGTAAACGTGCAGCAGACGGCGTTCGGTGGCGTCTTCTCCGGTGGGGATGGACAGGCGGGTGGTGAGTTTGAGCAGGGTGTGCGCCGTCACTGCTGCAGGCGCCCGCGGGGCATCCTGGAAGTCTGCGGTTTGTGCGGCCGGCTGCTGCGTCGCGCTGGGCACGGCGTGATAGTCGGTGGCCGCCCGCGCGGCAAACACCAACGGCACGCCCAGCAGCGCCCACGGCAGCAGTTTGCGCAGCGGGGTCTGACGGCGGGGGCGGTCGTGGTTCACGGTGGCGGTGCAGACAGCGGACGCAGCGGCATCAGCCGACGATTTCACGCACGATCAGCCATTTGCCGTTTTCGCGGCGGAACTGCAGCGTTTTCGGCCCGTCGAAATCCAGCGGCCCGGACATGTAGTGCTGGCGGAAGCGGGCGGTGGCCTTGTCGCCATCGACTTGCACGCGCAGGCCGTGAACCTTGACGGTGATTTTGGCCTTGTCGCTGATACGCGCGCGGCGCTGTTCCTTCCAGCCTGCCAGGCTCAGGCCTTTTTCCGGTTTGAAATCGGGGGCGTAAGCGGCGAAGTAGGCGGAGAGGTTTTTGTTTTGCCAGGCTTCGGCCCAGCGCTGCACGGCGTGCTCGACGGCGGCCTGCTCGGCAGAGGCGCTGGAGGCGGTTTGCTGCGCGCTGGCTGCTGCAGCGGCCGCTGGCGCATGATCCGCCGCCGTGGCCGGTTGATTCGGCGCTGCGGTCTGGGGCCTGGTTTCGGCTGCCGGCCTGGCCGGCGCGGGTTGGGATACGGACTGAGGTGTGGGCTGAGGTGCCGGAGCCGGCCTGTCCTGCCTGTCAGGCTGCGCGGCGGAGACTTTCAGCGGTGTGGAAGTCGAAGCCGGCGTTTTGCCCTGTTCGAACAGCTCGCGGATGAGGTTGAGCTTGATTTTGGCGCTGGCGTTTTCCTCCGGCGCGAGCTGCAGTGCTTTCTGGTAGGCCTGGCTGGCGAGCTTGGCGTAGATGTCGCCGAGATTGGCCTGCGCCGTGGCGTAACTCGGGTTGGTGCGGATGGCCATTTCCAGCGCGGCGCGCGCCTTGTCGTACTGGCCCTGCTGCGCGTAAAGCACGGCGAGATTGTTGTACGGCTCGGGCAGCTCGGGGTATTGCTCGGTCAGCGACTGAAAAATCTGCATGGCCTGCGCGTCTTTCTTCTGTTCGGTGAGGATCACCCCTTTGAGAAACTGGTACTGCGGGTCCTTGGGCTTTTGCGCCAGCAGCGCATCCACCTGCTGCAGCGCGGTTTGCAGGTCGCCTTTTTGCAGGTTTTGGCTGACGCTGGCAGCGTCGGCCGCCCAGACCGCGGGAGTACTCAGGGCAAGGGCGAGCAGCGAGGCGAGAAGGCGGTGGCGCATGGCGGTGGCAGGCCTGAAAGTGGAGTGGAAGGCGGGGTGAAAAGCGGCAAATCGAACGGTGTCGGAACTGCAGCGCATCAAGCAAGGGCGCGAGGGCTTGTGCTAAGTTTTTGATTTTATCCGGGGCCATGACGCCGCGGTACGCGCCCGAATTCCCCGCCCATCTCCATGACAGCGTTGTTTCTGCACAATACCCTGACGCGCTCGAAAGACCGTTTCATCCCGATCGAACCGGGCCATGTGCGCATGTACGTCTGCGGCATGACGGTGTACGACTACTGCCACCTCGGCCACGCGCGGGTGATGGTCGCCTTCGACGTGCTGCAGCGCTGGCTCAAGGCGCTGGGGCTGCGCGTGACTTACGTGCGCAACATCACCGACATCGACGACAAAATCATCCGCCGCGCGCAGCAAAACGGCGAAACCATCCGCGCCCTGACCGACCGTTTCATCGCCGCCATGCACGAGGATGCCGACGCCCTGGGCGTGGAGCGGCCGACCCACGAGCCGCGGGCCACAGACTATGTGCCGCAGATGCTCGATCTGATCGGCGCCCTCAAGGCGCGCGGCCTGGCCTACCGCGACAGCGCAGGCGACGTCAATTTCCACGTGCGGGCGTTTCCCGGCTACGGCAAACTCTCGGGCAAATCGCTCGACGAACTGCGCGCCGGCGAGCGGGTGGAAGTCGATGCCGCCAAGCAGGACCCGCTCGACTTCGTGCTGTGGAAGGCGGCCAAACCCACCGAACCCGACGAGGTGAAGTGGCCCTCGCCGGATGGGCCGGGGCGGCCGGGCTGGCATATCGAATGCTCGGCGATGAGCTGCGCGCTGCTGGGAGAAACGTTCGACATCCACGGCGGCGGCGCCGATCTGCAGTTTCCGCACCACGAAAACGAAATCGCGCAAAGCGAAGGCGCGCATGGCAAGCCGATGGCGAATTTCTGGGTGCACAACGGCTTCGTGCGAGTCGACGGGGAAAAAATGTCCAAATCGCTGGGCAATTTTTTCACCATCCGCGACATCCTGCGGCACATCGACGCCGAAAGCGTGCGTTTTTTCATTTTGCGCGCGCACTACCGCAGCCCGTTGAACTACAGCGCCGACCATCTGCAGGACGCGCGTGCCGCGCTCACCCGGCTGTACACCGCGCTCGATCCGTTCGGCGAGCTGCCGGCGCGGCTGGACTGGGACGAGCCGCATGCGCGCGCTTTCGCCGCGGCGATGAACGATGACCTGGGCACGCCCGAGGCGGTGGCCGTGTTGTTCGAGCTGGCCAGCACGGTGAACAAAACCGGTGACGCCGCGCTGGCCGCGCAGCTCAAGGGGTTGGGCGGGGTGATCGGGCTGCTGCAGCAGCCGCCACGGGCGTTTTTGCAGCGCCGTGCCGCCGCGGTGGACGCGGCGTGGATCGAGCAGCAGGTGCAGGCGCGCGCTGCGGCCAAGCAGGCGCGCAATTTCGCCGAGGCCGATCGCATCCGCGCCGAACTCGCGGCGCAGGGCATCGTGCTCGAGGACAAGGCCGGCGGTGTCACGGTGTGGAGGTCGGCATGAAGGTGCGCGGCGGGGCGTGGGCGGACACCGTGGCCCCGGCCAGGCCGCTGCAGGCGCTGGACTGGGACAAGGCCTGCGCGCACCTGCAGCGCACCGACCGGGTGATGCGCAAACTCATCGCCGCACACGCCGGGGCGCGGCTGCAAAGCCGCGGCGATCCGTTTCAGACGCTGGCGCGCTCGATCATCGGCCAGCAGATCTCGGTGAAAGCGGCGCAGGCCGTGTGGGATCGGCTGTGTGCCGCGGTGCCGCAAGTCGCGCCGCATCACGTGCTCGATCTGGGCGAGGAGGCGTTGCGCGCCTGCGGACTGTCGGCGCGCAAGGTGGCGTATCTGCGCGATCTGGCCGACAAGTTTCAGACCGGGCAGGTGCACCCGGCGCAGTGGCAGCACATGAGCGACGACGCCGTCGCCGCCGAACTGCTCACCATCCGTGGCATCGGCCGCTGGACTGCGGACATGTTCCTGATCTTCCACCTCATGCGCCCGGATGTGCTGCCGCTGGGCGATCTGGGACTGATCCGCGGCGTGAGCCAAACCTACTTCGCCGGCGAGCCGGTGACGCAGAGCGACGTGCGCGAGGTCGCCGCCGCCTGGGCGCCCTGGCGTTCGGTAGGGACTTGGTATATTTGGCGCAGCCTGGACCCGATCGCGGTCGAATACTGACCTGCAGAGCCGGCGTCACGCCGGCTGCCCGGCGGCCCGGCCGCGCAGACCGGGACTTTCTCAAGAGGCCAATATGAGCAAAAAAGTCTTTCTCGATTTCGAGCAGCCGGTTGCCGAACTGGAGAACAAAATCGACGAGCTGCGTTACGTGCAGGACGAGTCGGCGGTCGACATCTCGGAAGAAATCGCCCGGCTGCAGAAAAAAAGCCTGCAGCTCACCAAAGACCTCTACGCCAAGCTCACGCCGTGGCAGACGACGCAGATCGCGCGTCACCCGCTGCGGCCGTACACGCTGGACTATGCCAGCATGATCTTCACCGATTTCCACGAGCTGCACGGGGACCGCGCTTTCGCCGACGACCAGTCCATCGTCGGCGGGCTGGCGCGGCTGGGCGGGCAGGCGTGCATGGTCATCGGCCACCAGAAAGGGCGCGACACCAAGGAGCGCGCGCTGCGCAATTTCGGCATGCCCAAGCCCGAGGGCTACCGCAAGGCGCTGCGGCTGATGAAACTGGCGGAAAAATTCCGCCTGCCCATTTTTACCTTCGTCGATACGCCGGGGGCATATCCCGGCATCGACGCCGAAGAGCGCAGCCAGAGCGAGGCCATCGGCCGCAACATTTATGAAATGGCGCAGCTGCAGGTGCCCATCATCTCCACCATCATCGGCGAAGGCGGCTCCGGTGGGGCGCTGGCCATTGCCGTGTGCGACCAGCTGCTCATGCTGCAGTACGCCATCTATTCGGTGATCTCGCCAGAGGGCTGCGCGTCGATTTTGTGGAAGAGCGCGGAAAAGGCCCCGGAGGCGGCAGAAGCCCTGGGGCTGACGGCACATCGCCTCAAGGCGCTGGGTCTGGTGGACAAAATCGTCAACGAGCCGGTCGGGGGCGCGCACCGCGACCCGGCGGCGATGGCCGCGTCGCTCAAACGCGCGCTGAGCGAGGCGCTGCGGCATTTTCAGCAAACCAAACCAGCCGAGCTGGTGCAGCAGCGGCTGGATCGGCTGCAGTCGTTTGGCAAGTTCGAAGACACCAAATCCGCCGCACGGCGCTGAATCGGGTGTGCCGCCAGGCGCGGCATCGCCCGGTCCGGCACACGCCGCGCTGCAGCGGTTCATCGCGCAGCATGCCGACATGGCGCAGGTCGCGCGTGTCGGCGTGGCGTTCAGCGGCGGCGCGGATTCCACGGCCCTTTTGCTCGCGGCGCTGTCCGCGTGGGGCGCACGGCGGGTTTGCGCGCTGCACGTCAACCACGGCCTGCAGCCGGCTGCGGCGGAGTTCTCCCGCCATGTCCAGGCGTTTTGCGCGCAACACGGTGTGGCGTGTGTGCAGGCGGATGTGCAGCTTGCGGTGCAACGCGGCCAGAGCGTGGAAGAGCAGGCGCGGCTGGCGCGCTATGCGGCGCTGGCCGGGCTGGCGCAGCAGCAGCGTTGCGGTGTGGTGCTTCTCGCCCAGCATGGCGACGACCAGGTGGAATCGCTGCTGCTGGCGCTGTTGCGCGGCGCCGGGCCGCGCGGACTGGCGGCGATGCCCGATCGCCTGCAGCGGCACGGCATGCTGTTCGCCCGGCCACTGCTGGCCTGCGGCGCAGCCGAGCTGCGGGCCTGGCTGCAGCAGCAGGGTGTGGAGTATGTGCGCGATCCGATGAATGCCGACCCGGCGTATCGCCGCAGCCGCATCCGCGCCGAGCTGTTGCCGGTGATCGCCCGGCTGGAGCCGGGCTACCGCCACACCCTGCAGCGCAGCGCCACGTTGTGCGCTGCCGCCGACCGGCTGATCCGGCAGCAGGCAGGCGACGATCTGCGGCTTTGCGCCGCGCCGCAGGGGCTGCATCTGGCGGCTTTGCGCCAGCTCGACACGGCGCGCCGCTGCGAGGTGCTGCGGCTATGGCTGCGGCAACTCGGCCAACGCCTGGACCGGGCGCGCACCGAGGAGCTGGCGCGCCAAATCGAGCACACCGGACGTGGTGCGCACCGCCTGATGTTGCGTCTGCCGCAGGGCACGCTGCGCCGCGAAGGTGCGCTGCTGCTGTTCGAGCCGTGCCGCGCCGGCAACCGGGGCGAATAGAATGGCGTTTTTTGCGCGGAGCAGCCCGTGAAATGCGCCCCGGGCGCCGCAACGACGGCGGCTTCGCTCCCCTTGCTACCCTTTTGTCATGGCACTCATCGTCCAGAAGTACGGCGGAACCTCGGTGGGGTCTGCTGAACGGATCAAGAACGTCGCCCGCCGCGTGGCCAAATGGCATGAAGCCGGGCATCAGGTGGTGGTCGTGGTTTCGGCCATGTCGGGCGAAACCAACCGCCTCATCGCGCTGGCCAAGGACATCCAGCCCCAGCCCGACCCGCGCGAGCTCGACGTCGTCGCCTCCACCGGCGAGCAGGTGACCATCGGCCTGCTGTCCATGGCGCTGCAGACACTCGGCCGCAAAGCGCGCAGCTACACCGGCGCGCAGGTGGCGGTGCATACCGACAGCGCCTTCACCAAGGCGCGGATCGAATCGATCGACGCCGAACGGCTCCAGGCCGATCTGGCTGCCGGAATCATTCCCGTGGTTGCCGGTTTTCAGGGCATCGACGCCAAGGGCAACATCACCACCCTGGGCCGCGGTGGTTCCGATACCTCCGGCGTGGCTCTGGCGGCAGCGCTCAAGGCCGATGAATGTCAGATCTACACCGATGTCGACGGCGTCTACACCACCGATCCGCGCATCGTGCCCGAAGCCAGGCGGCTGGACACCATCACCTTCGAGGAAATGCTCGAAATGGCCAGCCTGGGCTCCAAGGTGCTGCAGATCCGCTCGGTCGAATTTGCCGGCAAGTACCGGGTGCGGCTGCGTGTGCTCTCCAGCCTGACACCGTGGGATCTGCCGCTGGAGCAGGAATCGCGCAGCGGCACACTCATCACTTTCGAGGAAGACGAAAACATGGAACAAGCCGTGGTGTCGGGCATCGCCTTTGCCCGCGACGAAGCCAAGATCATCGTGGTCGGCGTGCCCGACCGCCCGGGTATCGCCTACCAGATTCTCAGCGCCGTGGGCGACGCCAACATCGAAGTGGACATGATTCTGCAGAACCAGAGCGTGGCCGGCTTCACCGATTTCACCTTCACCGTCAGCCGCAGCGACTACCCCAGGGCGCTGGATATTCTCAAATCGACGGTGCAACAGCACATCGGCGCCAAAGAAATCCTCGGTGATCCCAAAGTGTGCAAAGTGTCGATCGTCGGCGTCGGCATGCGTTCGCACGCCGGCGTGGCCAGCAAAATGTTCCGCACCCTGTCAGAAGAGGGCATCAACATCCAGATGATCTCGACTTCGGAAATCAAGGTCTCCGTGGTCATCGACGAGAAATACATGGAACTGGCCGTGCGTGCGCTGCACAAGGCATTCGATCTGGAACAGGCGGCTTGAGACGTGGTGCACGCAAACCCGGCAACAGCCCGGGTTGCGCTGGCGTTTTCAGGCGCGAACGTGTAATAATGCAACGCTTTGCTGCCCTTGCGGCAGCGAAACCCGGAGACGTGACCGAGAGGCCGAAGGTGCTCCCCTGCTAAGGGAGTATGCGGTGTAGAGCCGCATCGAGGGTTCGAATCCCTCCGTCTCCGCCAGATACCAAGCCTAAGTGATTGATTCACTTAGGCTTTTTTGTTTTCGTGGCGGCCGTATCCACAAAAAACTCTACAAATCGCGCCGCCGCATGCGCCGCGCCGCGCAACCCCCCAAACCCGCGTCGCGCTCATTGACGATTCATTATCATTCGGCCAGTTCACGCAACTTCATCCGACTAAATTGCAATTTGTTGCAACTTAACGACTAGAGAATGTTCACGCGCCGGATTTTGTGCGATGTGATGTACGCATCATGAATCCGCACCACGCCATCGCCCAAGCCCGCGCCGCCGAGCAAGCCGCGCTGCGCCCGCCGCTGGAAAGCGACGGGCCTGGGCGGCGCGTGTCGATCCTCGACCTCGATCCGGTCGATGAGAGCGAGTGCACGTATGGTGAGATGGTGTGCTTTGATGGCGTTGCCGTCGATGCCGACGCACTACACGATGCGGTCATGCTGATGCCGGATGACGGGCCGGCGCTGGACGATGAATCGCTCGGCGAAAACGTCTTCGAGACGCTGCGCGATGCCATTGCGCGCGCGTTGCTGCTGGCAGGGGACATGGCGCTGCAGCGCATGACCAACGCAGCGGCCACCTTGGCCACCACGACCGCCGCAGCCGCTCGCCGCCGCGCCGCGCAAGCTCGCGCTTTGCTGCGCCTGCGCATCCGGGCCGCGCACCTCTGCACCACCGCCCGCACCACCCCCGCCCCGCTGCATGCCCGCGCAGCGCGGGCGTGACTTAGCTTTTCCCTAGCCAAAGCAAAGCAAAGGCCGCCCGCGTACCTGCCGGGCGGCTTTTTTGCATCGCGCGCCGCCGCCCCGCCCGGCAGGCATGCGCATCCCGATTGGCACTCGGGCGCGCTCCCATCGGAGCGTGAAAAATGGAGGAAAAACAAGACGTTACGCAACCGCGCATGGTGCGGGTTGCGGAGTTTTGCCGGCGTTACGGTGTACGCCGCGAGACGCTATGGCGCTGGCGTCGGCAAGGGCTGGTGCGCAGTGTTGTCGTGGGCAGCACGGTTTTCGTGCGGACGACCTCGCCGAGCGCGCTAACACCCCCGCCGCGAAGAAAGGGGGTGCAGCATGAACGCCCCCGGACTGCTGCAAGCCCTGCCCGCGCCCGCCGCTGCTGCGTTGCTGCTGGCTCGGCGCTTTTACCCCGGCATCGACCCCGCGAGCGCATGACTCGCCTGGACGGCATGCGGTCGCTCGACAGATGCACAGCGCATCGCCGGGTATCTCACCGGGGCCGCTCGACGCGAGCCGCTGCCGCGCGGGCAGATCATGCCCCTGATGACCTGCGTAGCCGCGACGATGACATGCCGCTCGACGGGGTGAACGTGGGCATGCAAGGGGCCGACCCCTGCGACGTTATCGCGGCGGCGCAGGATGCCGCAGCGCACATGGCTCGGGCGGGCATCACGCCGCACGACCCCGACCCCGCCGCCGCCGACACCCGCGAACTGGCGCGGATGCACGGGCGGACGCGCAGGGTGACCGCTGGTGCGTCTGCGCAGGGCGCTGGCAGCAGGCCCTCGATGCGGGGGTGGCGCCTCGCGTGGTTCTGTCGGCCACGTCTCGCGCCGTGCTCGACAGTCTGTTCCTCGACGACCTGACGCGGCATGCGGTCGACCCGTCGCGCCAATCGTCCTCTTCACGCGTGCCATGAAACGCGCCGGGTAGGGCGCGTGAGATTGCCTACTTGCCCTGGCCTCAGGCCTTCTGTGCCGCCCCGGCCATGATGACTGGTCCCGTGGGCTGCCCCGTCGGCGAGCCTCCTGCCGGTTCCACGCTAACGGCAAAAGCCTTGACTGCGGACAGTCGCTCCAAAGCCTCCGGCGAGAGAAGATAGCGGGATTTTCCTGCTGTCACGATCCCCAGAGATACCGGAGCGCCTTGCGTGGGCAACAGCCAGAGCTGATAGCTTTTTCCAGCAGGAACCGCGAGACTGCCGACCGCGGTGAATGTCAAAGCATCGTCCTGCACGGTCACCACCGCAGCCTGGCCAGTCTGCCCGTGCAGGAGCGCAGCCACCTGTACCGTCATCGCAGCCGAGGTGTGTTCGTGACGTGGAGCTAACAGTAGAAACATCGACAGCGCCACTGCGGCCGCAGCGACTCCGCCGAAAAGCGCCGCGAGCCGCTGCCATGCTCGCACGCTCCAACCGCCAGACGCCGCTGCGCCCACCGCTGTCTGCGTCGTTCCAATGGTGATCCGTGCGGCGATCGCCTGCCATACCTTCTCGCTCGGCTGGCCGTACTCTGCAGCCGAGAGCAGACTGGCATCGAACCTCTCCTGCCAACGCTGAACCGCTTGGGCGAACGCCGGACTTTGATCCACGAGCCGCCGCGCTCGGCGCTGCGCAGCCAGGCTCAGTCCTCCCGTGAGCCAGTCTGCAGCCAGCCTGTCGAGGAGTTCTGGACGGGTGTAGCGAGTGGGCAAACTCATCGTGCCCCCTCCCCAAGACAATCGCGCAGCATCAGCACGGCCCGACGGATCAGCGTTTTCACCGTACCCAGTGGCATGGCGCGTTCACGTGCCACCTCGGCATGGGACTGCCCCAAAATATATGCTGAAGCGAGCAAATCACGCTGCCTGGGCTCGAGCTGCTCCAGGCAATCCTCTATATGCCGTCCTTGAACACGGGCTTCCAGCAGTGCATCCGGGCTGCGGTGGTCGGCAATCTCCGGCAGTTCATCCGCATCATCGGACTGCATGGACAAAACATGCTGCGCTTCACGCTGGCTGTCGCGCAGATGATCGAGGCAGGTGTTGCGAACCACTGCGGCAAGCCAGGCCTGGGCACTGCCCAGACCGGGTCGGAACTGGCCTGCCTGATTCCATATCTTCACATAAGCATCCTGCATCGCCTCTTCGGCAGCGGCTGTGTCGCGCATCAAGCGCAGGCAGATGGCCCAGGAACGCTGGCGTGTGAGGACATAGAGTTGGCTGAACGCGGTGCGATCAGCCAACGCGGTTGCCGCTAGCAGGACATTCAGGTCGGACATGAAGGGGTTAGCAGGCGCCAGACGCCGACGGGACAGCATGGGCCGCGCGCATCGGACTGTAGCAGGCGATGAAAAAACGGTGTCCGACATCGCGCTGCTGCTTGACTCATCCGCCCTAGCGATCAGGCGATGAACGCCGCAGGCACCGGATCCTTGCCCAAAGCATTCAGCAACACGGCCCAGTGCATGGTTTCGTCGCCCATGATACTGGCGGCAGCTTTCGCAAGATCCTTGTTATGGAACTGGGGAACTGCGCCCAGGTACGCACTGGCTGCTCCCTTTTCCAGTCCCGCAGCGAATTCCAGCACGTCGGCCTGCGTCTTCAATGATTCGGTGGGGAAACCATAGTCGGATGGCTTCTTGGCCACGACCGGTGTGCCGCCGAGTTTGGTGATGGTCGACGACAGCACCTCGGCATGAGCCTTGTGCTGGCCCTGAAACTTCAGGGCTACATCCAGCACCGGTTTTTGCAGCAGCCCGGATTCGGCGCCCACCTGATACGCCGCGATTGCCTGGTACTCCAGTGCAAGTGCGGTGTTCAGGATCGTCACGTCGTCAGCTGTGGACTTGGACAGGGCGCCAGCCCAGCCGGATACCGGCGTCAGTGCGGCTGAAGCCGCCAACCCCGCGGCAAACAGGCCGCCGACGCGGAAAAATTGGCGACGGTTCGACCTGCCTTCGCCCAGCTGTTGTGGGTCGGCGGCAGAGACCAACAAAGTGTCGTCGTATGAACGTTGCATGATGAATCCTCCTGAGGTGCTACAGCCGCCCAATGCGGCTGTTACTTCATGTACGCCGCAGCACATTGGATGGATTCAAAATTCAGAAAAAATTTTTCATTCAAAATGAACCGCCCCGGGTTTCGTGGAGGCTGGTTGGTTTAACAGACCGTTGAAAAAATTCCCATCGTTGCGGCCGCGCACCCGTTTGCGTGGATCCGAGGCCAACGCAAGCCGTTTTTCTGGGCTCCGACAGCCGCTTGGGCTCCCCCTTTCGGGGCCGTTTGC
>JAJZAQ010000014.1 GCA_021799355.1 Pseudomonadota bacterium | reverse complement strand
GAGCAATGGTCTTCGGGGGCGTGCGGGCAGAAAAAAATCGCGTCGATGCGCCCGCCGGCCGCGGCCAGCTCGCGGTGCATTTTGCGGTGGATGGCGTTGAGCGTGTTCATGTCGAACAGCCCGCGGCCGATGCCCGACTGGTTGCTGGCGACGATGACGTGCCAGCCCTCGTGGTTGAGGCGGGCGATCGCTTCGAGGCTGCCGGGAATCGGCACCCATTCCTCCGGCGACTTGATGTAGTCGTCGCTGTCGTGGTTGATGACGCCGTCGCGGTCGAGGATGAGCAGTTTCATGGCCGTCATTGTCAGTCAGCGCCGCGGCTCAGGCCGCCAGCCGCGACAGGTCGGCCACCGCGTTCATCGCCTGCTGCAGCCGCCCCAGCAGCGCCAGCCGGTTATCGCGCAGCGCGGCGTCGTCCACATTGACCATCACCTGGTCGAAAAACGTGTCCACCGGGGTTTTGAGCACGGCCAGCTCGCGCAGCGCCGCGGTGTAGTCGCCCTGCTGCAGCGCGGCCTGCGCCTGCGGCTCGACCGTGGTGAGCGCCGCGGCCAGCGCCCGTTCCGCCGGCTCGCGCAGCAAGTCCTGCCGCAGCGTCAGCCCGCCAGCCGGTGGCGGCGACTTTTTGAGGATGTTGCCCACCCGCTTGTTCGCCGCCGCCAGCGCCGGCGCTTCGGGCAGCGCGGCAAACACGCGCACCGCGTCCAGGCGTCGCGGCACCTCGGCGAGAATCTCCGGGGCCAGCGCCAGCACCGCATCGACCTCTTGCGCGCTGTAGCCCTGCTCGCGCAGAGAATTGGCCAGCCGCTCGGTGATGAACGCGCGCACCTCGGCGGTCGCATCGGAGTAGCCGGCCACGCCCTGGAATGCCGCATGGGCGATCGCCAGCAGCGCCGACAGCGGCAGCGCGCGCAGCGCGTGCTCGCGTTCCATCGCCATGCGCACGATACCCAGCGCGTGGCGGCGCAGCGCGTAGGGGTCTTTGTCGCCGCTGGGCCGCTCGCCGACGCCAAACAGCCCGACCAGGGTGTCGAGCTTGTCGGCCAGCGCCAGCGCCAGCCCGACGTCGCTGCGCGGCAGGTCGTCGCCGGCAAAACGCGGCTTGTAGTGGTCTTCGATCGCCTCGGCCACCAGCGGGTCTTCGCCGTCGTGCCGCGCGTAATAGCGGCCCATGACGCCCTGCAGCTCGGGGAATTCGCCGACCATGTCGGTGAGCAGGTCAGCCTTGGCCAGCAGCGCGGCGCGCTCGGCCAGCGGTTTGAGCGCCGTCCCGTTTGGCATTTCCGCGGCGATCGCCCCGGCCATCGCCTGCACCCGCCGCATGCGCTGCCCCTGCGAGCCGAGCTTGGCGTGGTAGACCACCTTGTCCAGCCCCGGCACGCGGCTTTGCAGCGTGCGCTTGCGGTCCTGGTTGAAAAAGAACTGCGCGTCGGCCAGCCGCGGGCGCACAACCCGCTCGTTGCCTTCGATCACCGCACTGGGGTCGGCCGGGGTGATGTTGCTCACCACCAGAAAGCGGTGCGTCAGCCGGCCCTGCGCGTCGAGCAGCGGGAAATACTTCTGATTGGCCTTCATGGTCAGAATCAGGCACTCCTGCGGCACGTCGAGAAACGCCGGGTCGAACGCGCAGGTGAGCACGTTCGGGCGCTCGACCAGCGCCGTGACTTCGTCGAGCAGCGCCGGGTCATCGATCGGCGCAAGGCCCGCGCCCGCGGCCACGGCTGCGGCCTGCAGCCGGCGGGCGATGTCGTCGCGGCGCTCATCGAAGCTGGCGATCACCGCGCCCTCGTCGCGCAATTGCTGCGCGTAGTGGTCGGCGTCGATCAGCTCGATCGGGTCGCGCATGGCCTCGAAGCGGTGGCCGTGGGTGAGGCGCCCCGCCGTCAATCCCAGCGCCTGCACCGGCACCACGTCCGCGCCGTGCAGCGCGACCAGTCCGTGCGCCGGGCGGACGAATTTCACCGTCGTCCAGCCGTCGGCGAGCTGGTAGCCCATGACCTTTGGGATCGGCAGCCGGGCGATGGCCTCGTCGAGCGCCTTCTGCAGCCCGGCGGCCAGCGTCACGCCGGGGACGACGGTGTCGATGAACAGCGTTTCGGCCTTGCCTTCGCCTTCGCGCCGCAGCCGTGCGGCCGCTTCAGCCGGCAGGCCGAGCGCGGCGAGTTTTTTGAGCAGCGCCGGCGTGGGCTGTCCTGCACCGTCCAGCCCGACCGAGGCGGGCATGAGCTTTTGCGCCAGCGGCCGGTCGGCGGCCTTGGCTGCCAATCGGGTCAGGTGCGCCGCCAGCCGCCGCGGCGTGGCGTAAGGCGTCACCACCGTCCCGGGCGCGGCCAGGCCTTGCGCGGTGAGGCTTTCGGCCAAGGTTTGCGCAAACGCCTCTCCCAGCCGCGGCAGCGCCTTGGGCGGCAATTCTTCGGTGAACAGTTCGACGAGCAGGTTGGCGGTGGTCATGGGTCGGAAGGTCGGGCCCGGCGGCGCAGCGACGCGGCGCGCGGAGGCAGGCGGAAGCGGGCGCGGCGGGCGGTCAGGCGGCTTTTTTCTGCGCGAGCTGGGCGGACACCTCGTCGGCCCAGGCGCGCGGCGCGAGCGGAAAGCCCAGGCGGGCGCGGCTGTCGAGGTATTCCTGTGCGACGCCGCGGGCGAGGTTGCGGATGCGGCCGATGTACGCGGCGCGCTCGGTGACGGAAATCGCCCCGCGCGCGTCGAGCAGGTTGAAGGTGTGCGCGGCCTTGAGCACCTGCTCATAAGCCGGCAGCGCCAGTTGCGCGGCCATCAGCGCCTTGGCCTGCTTTTCGTGCGCCGCGAACGCCTCGAACAAAAACGCCGCGTCGCTGTGCTCGAAGTTGTACGCGCTTTGCTCGACTTCGTTCTGGTGGAACACGTCGCCGTACTTCAGCAGCACCTTGTTGCCGGCAACTTCGGTCTCGGTCCACACCAGGTCGTAGACGCTCTGCACCCCCTGCAGATACATCGCCAACCGCTCCAGGCCGTAGGTGATTTCGCCGGTGATGGGCTTGCAGTCGATGCCGCCGACCTGCTGGAAGTAGGTGAACTGGGTGACTTCCATGCCGTTGAGCCACACTTCCCAGCCCAACCCCCAGGCACCCAGCGTCGGGTTCTCCCAGTCGTCCTCGACAAAGCGCACGTCGTTGCGCTTGAGATCCAGCCCCAGCGCTTGCAAACTGCCCAGATACAGGTCGAGGATGTCGGCCGGCGCCGGCTTGAGCACCACTTGGTACTGGTAGTAGTGCTGCAGGCGGTTGGGGTTGTCGCCGTAGCGCCCGTCTTTGGGCCGGCGACTGGGCTGCACGTACGCCGCGCGCCAGGGCTCGGGGCCGATGGCGCGCAGGAAAGTGGCGGTATGGCTGGTGCCGGCGCCGACTTCCATGTCGTAAGGCTGAAGCACGGCGCAGCCTTGATCGGCCCAGTAGCGCTGCAGGGTGAAAATGAGGTCTTGAAACGTCCGCATGGGTTCGGCCTTGAAGAAGGCGCCATTGTAGAAAGCGCGCGGCGCCGCTCGGTTGCGCTGGCGCATGACGGCGCAGCCTCAGGGCGAGTTGCCGATGCTGGGCAGGATGACCCCGGGCGACAGCGAAGGCGGCGGTTGCACGGGCTGCGCCACCGCTGCCGGGTTCTGCGCGCGCACGCTCACCGTCGACGTCCCCACGGGCACGCCCCCGGGCCCGACGAGCATGCCGCCGCTGCCGGTACCCACTGCAGCCGAAGCCTGCGGCGCCGGAGCCGACAGCGGCATTTGCGCGTCGATCGCCAGCGGCGGGAAGTTCTGCAGAAAGTAGCCGGTGACCGCGTTGGGAGAGCTCGACGCAAACCCCGTGGCCGGGTTGACCTGCGCGGTGATGATGCCCGGCGGCACCGGCCACGGCACGTCGGGTTTGCCGGCCAGCGCCACGCGCATGTAATCCATCCAGATCGGCAGCGCGGCCTTGGCGCCCTGCTCGCCGCGATACAAATCGCGCTGGGTGTTGTAGCCCATCCAGGTCACGGCCACCAGATCGGGGTTGAAGCCGTCGAACCAGGCGTCGTGAAAATTCTGCGAGGTGCCGGTCTTGCCCGCCAGATCGACCCGCCCCAGCGCCAGCGCCGCCGAGCCGGTGCCGTGCTCGATGACCGCGCGCATCAGCCGGGTGGTGAGAAAGGCGTTGGCCGCGCTGATGATGCGGGGCGCGTTTTTGCCGGCGATCACCGGTTTGTGCTCATACACCGTGGCACCGTGGGCATCGACGATGCGCTTGATCAGATACGGCTCGACCAGCGAGCCGCCGTTGGCGAACACGGCGTAGGCCGTGGCCATTTGCAGCGGAGTGAAGCTGCCGGCGCCCAGCACCATGGTCGGGTAGGGCGGAATCTGGTCGAGCGGCAGGCCAAAGCGTGAGGCGAATTGCCGCGCATACGGAATCCCCACGGCGAGCAGCACCTTGACGGCGCAGACGTTGTCCGAATGCGCCAGCGCCAGCGACGCCGGAATCGCCCCCAGCCGTTCGTTGTCGTAGTTGTGCGGCGTCCACGGCGGCTGCCCCGGCCCGGGGTCCAGAGTGATGGGCGAGTCGTCGATGATGGTCGTCGGCGCCAGCCCTTCGTCGACCGCGGCGGAGTAGATGAACGGCTTGAAGCTCGACCCCGGCTGGCGGAATGCCTGGTTGACGTGGTCGAATTTTTCGTGGTTGTAATCGAACCCGCCGACCCAGGCACGCACTGCGCCGTCGTGCGGGTCGAGCGACACCAGCGCCGACTGCACGTCGGGCATCTGCGCCAGCCGCCAGCCCTTGGCGAGTTTTTGCAGCCAGACCACCGCGCCGCGGTCGATGCGCTGCGCCGCGGTGGCCTTGGGCGACAGCCCGGCAGCGGCGAATTTGAGCGCGTCGCCGCTGAGTTCGACCGTGTTGCCCGTGGCCAGCACTGCCGTCACCAGCTTGGGGCTGGCATGCAGCACCACCGCCGGGTGCAGGCTGCCCGCGCTGGCGTAGGGTCTGAGCGCCTTGACGGCTGCGGCCGGCGCATCGGCGTCGTGCGCCGGCAGGTCGACGCGCGCCTGCGGCCCGCGCCAGCCGTGGCGCTGGTCGTAGGCCAGCACGCCGGCGCGCACGGCATCGACCGCCGCCGCCTGGTCGCGGTCGTGCAGCGTGGTGTACACCTTGTAGCCGTCGGTGTACGCCGACTCGCCAAAGCGCGCGACCATGATTTCGCGCACCTGCTCGGCAGCGTAGTCGGCGTCGACCTTGTAATGCAGCAGTCCCTGGCCGGGCACCACGTCCAGCGGCGCCTGCATCGCGTCGTCGTACTGCGCCCGGGTGATGTCGCCCAGCGCCAGCATGCGGCCGAGCACGTAGTGCTGCCGCACCAGCGCCGCCTTGAGATTGGTTTGCGGGTTGAACGCCGACGGCGCCTTGGGCAGACCGGCGAGCACGGCGATTTGCGCCAGCGACAGCTGGTCGAGCGGCTTGCCGAAATACACTTGCGACGCCGCGGCCACACCGTAGGCGCGCTGGCCCAGGTACACCTGATTGAGGTAGCGCTCCAGGATCTGGTCTTTGCTCAGCTCGTGCTCGATTTTGTACGCCATCAGCGCTTCGGTGAACTTGCGCAGCGGGGTTTTTTGCGGACTGAGGTAAAAATCGCGCGCCACCTGCATGGTGATGGTCGAGGCGCCCTGCACCGCCGAGCCGTGCATCAGGTCGGCCAGCGCGGCGCGGAACACGCCGCTCCAATCGACCGCGCCATGCTCGTAGAACTGGGCATCTTCCGCGGCGAGAAACGCCTGACGCACCTGCAGCGGAATCTGCGCAAACGGCACCACGGTGCGCCGCTGCACGCCGAATTCGCCGATCAGCGTGCCCTCGGCGGAATACACCCGCAGCGGCAGGTCGGGGCGGTAATCGGTGAGCTCGCTCAGCGCAGGCAGCCGCGGGTAGAGCATGACCACGGCAAATACCAGCGCCAGAACGCCGGCGATGCCCAGCAGCACGATGCCGGCGGCCAGCCGCAGCCACAACGGCCACGCCGGAGCGCGCGGCGGCGGGCGCCGGCCATGGCCGGGTGGCGCCGCAGGGGAGCCCGCAGACGCGGAATCAGCAGAGGTGCTCATGATCGCGGCGGATGATAGCCGCCGGCCACGTCACCAAATCCACAACGGTGTGACCAATCGTGACACGCTGCAGCCGATGTGTGGCGCGCAGCAGGCGTCCATGCGCCCGCAGCGGCCTGCGGGTCACGGGCGCGTCCACCCGCGAGTGTTTGTCACACCGTCTCACTGCGCCGGTGGATAGGCCGGAGGGTAGGCCGGCGGCGGTGCATACGATGGTGCATACGACGGCGCAGGTGCCGGTGCCGCCTGCGGCGCGTAGCCCGGTGGCGGGGGCGGCGGCGGGGCGTAGCGCGGCGCGGCATAACCTGGGACTTGCGCCCCGTGCGAATACATGCACTGCTGATAGGCGATGTTGTAGGCGCGTTGCGCGCTGTATTGCGTGTCGCCGAACGCGCCGGCCCCTCCGGCGCTGCCGGCGAGCAGGCCGATGCCGGCGCCGACTCCGGCGCCCTGGCTGTTGCCGCCGATCAGCGCGCCGGCAGCCGCCCCCAGGCCGGTGGCGATCGCCGCCGAAGTCAGCCCGGAATGGGTCGCTCCCGTCTGGTACTGCGCCGACTGCTGCTGCGCGAACTGCCGGCAGGTGGCGTCGATCGCCTGGAACTGTTCAAACGGCATCCCGGGCGCCGGCATGACGGCCACCGTCGGCCCGAGCGGCGCCGTGGCACAGCCGCCCAAGGCCAATGCGCCCAACGCGGCCGGGAGCAGGAGGAGGGTGCGAGAAAGTCGCATGTTGACATCCCTTCGATGAATGAGTCAGTGAATTGCTGAGCACGAACGGTCACGGGCCGTCATTTGGACGGGGCGGGCGGTTCCGGCGGCGTCGCCGGAACCGGCGTCCAGCCTCCGGGGCAGACGGCAACGTAAGGGTAATACCCCGCCGGATTGCGGCAGTAATACCAGTACGACGGCGGCGGCGGCCCGGGGGGCAACTGCTGCACCACCACGGGCTGGCGCTCGACCACGACCGGCGGACTCCACCCTGGCCAGCCAGCGGCGTAGGGGTAGAAAAAACCGCCGCCATCGTCCCATCCCCACCCCGGATACCAGCCGGGGCCGGCGTACACCGGAACACCGATGCCCACGCTCCAGTACACCCGGGCCTGCGCCACACCGGGCAAAGCCAGCGCCGCGGCCACGAGCAGCAGCGCCATCCAGCGACGACCTGGTAGAACCTGCATACCTCACCTCTGTGTCTTTTGTCTGCAGCGGGCCGATCCGAGTTCCGCCCAACCGCCTGAGCAGTCAACGCGGGAAAGTCCCGCCGTGCTGACGGCCGGGGATGCACGATTGCGTCAATTTTGTTTGCTCCGCTCCGCACCCGACCGGCGACGGTCAACAATCATCCCAACTGGCGCGTTACAGTGCTGCTGCCGGCGCGTGCCGGTGACTGGCCGGTTCTGCCTTGTGCGGTGAATCCCATGCGAAAACTTGTCTGGATGGTTGCCTGTTTCCTGCTGGCGCACGCCGGGGCCGCGCTGGCTCGGGACGACGTCGTCGTCGTTCTCGACTCGGGCGATGCGCGCATCACCCTGATCGACCAGGCCACGCGCCAGCCCATCGGCAGCTTCGCCACCGGCAAGGAACCGCACCACCTCATGGCCACGCCGGACAACCGCGACCTGATCGTGGCCAACGCCGTCGGCGGGGACCTGCTGCTGCTCAATCCGCAGACGGGCAAACCCATCGGCAGCGTGCCCGACATTCCCGACCCCTACCAGATCGGCTTTTCTCCGGATCATCGCTGGTTCGTCGTCAACTGTCTGCGCCTGAACCGTGTGGACATCTACCGTTACGACCAGGGCCGGTTCCTGCTGGCCAGGCGCATCGCGCTGAAATCGCTGCCGAGCCACATGGCATTCACCGCCGACAGCAAAACCGTCTACGTCAGCCTGCAGGACACCAATTCGGTCGCCGCCATCGATTTGCCGACGCAGACCGTGCTGTGGACGATGAAGGTCGGTGACACCCCCGCCGGGGTCTGGCTCACCCCGGGGGACAAAACCCTGCTGGTGGCCCTGACCGGCAGCGACGCCGTGGTCGCCGTCGATCCGCGCACGCGCACCATCGTCAAACGCATCGTCACCGGCAAGGCGGCACACAATTTCCGTTCGCTGGCCGACGGCCGGCACGTCCTGGTGAGCAACCGCGTGTCCGACACCATCAGCATCCTCGACATGGACACGCTGACCAAGGTCGGCGACATCACCGGGCTGCGCCCCGGCCCCGACGACATGGAACTCTCCGCAGACCGGCGCTGGCTGTGGGTCACCTTCCGCTTCGCCCGCTCGGTGGGAGTGATCGACATGCGCACGCGACAGCTCGTCGACGTCATCCCCGTGGGCAAGTCGCCGCATGGCCTTTATTTCTACGACCGCGCTCCGTTCTACGACAACCTGCCGCCGCTGTCGACGCTGGCGCACACCGCCGCGGCACGCTGAGACTGCCCCATGTTCACCCCGCTCGACTGGATCAGCCACGTCACCAACATGCTGGTCGGCCAGGCGCAGACCTGGGTGTTCGTCACCCTGGTGCAGCCGGTGCTCTACCACTTCCATTGGATGGTCGACGACGATTTCGCCTACGACGGCGTGCTCTGGTTTCTCGCCGGGCTGCTGCAAATCATCCTCGTCTACGCCGTGCTGCGACCGCTCGAAGCGTTGCGTCCGCTGGAGGTCTGGCCAGACCGCCGCGCCGTGCGCGTCGACGTGCTCTACACCCTGATCAACCGCCTCGGCCTGGTCAATCTGGTGCTGTTTTTCACCCTGCAGCCGGTGGTCGACGGCGTGCAAGCCTGGCTGCGCCTGCGCGGCATCGACAACCTCAACCTCGACAGCCTATGGCCCGGGGTCACCGACCGGCCGCTGGTGACGTTTTTCATCTACCTCGTCGTCCTCGACTTCGCCGGTTACTGGTACCACCGGCTGCAGCACCAAATCCAATGGTGGTGGGAGTTGCACGCGGTGCACCACAGCCAGCGTCAGCTCAGTTTCTGGGCCGATGACCGCAACCACCTGCTCGACGTCGTGCTGCAGGCGGTGTTTTTCGCCGCGCTGGCGCTGATCATCGGCGTGCCCCCGTCGCAATTCGTCGCCTTGTCGCTGCTGTCGGGCGCGCTGCAAAGCCTGCAGCACGCCAACACCGCCCTGTCGTTCGGCTGGCTGGGCGAGAGGCTGCTCGTCAGCCCGCGGTTTCACCGCCTGCACCACGCGGTGGGCTACGGCCACGAGCTCGGTCACCAGAACAATGCGCGGCTTTACGGCTGCAATTTCGGCGTGTTGCTGCCTTGGTGGGACATCCTGTTCTGCTCGGCCGATTTCACCACCGCGCTGCAGCCCACCGGGGTGCGAGCGCAACTGCCGCCACCGCAGGGACAGGGTGAGGATTACGGCGCCGGATTCTGGGCGCAGCAGGTGCTGGGCATCGCCCGCATGCTGCGGCGCATCGGCGGTACGGTGGCCTCCCGCCGCATCGGCGCCTGATGCCCTGCGCCTCCCGAACGGTCGCTGCCCTGCGGCGGCGACTGCCGCAAGTCAACCCCCCCACACCACCGGCGTGTCCGCCTGGATGCAGCGTTTGAGCATTTGAATGAACGGCCAGGAGCGCTGCTTCAGCCCGATGGGCTGGGCGGCGGCCATCACCTGGCCGTCTGCCGCCGCCGACTCCATCGCTGCTTGCCGCGCCTTTTCCTCCTCGGCGACGGCGGCCTCCAGCGCGGCGATCGCCGCCGGCATGTCCGCCGGCTCGATGATGCCCCGCGGCCCCGGCGTCTTGCCGATGATGGACAGAATGCGCTCGGCTGGGCCGGCGTTCATGAACAAATCGCTGTCGGCCTTCGATTGAAACTTGTAGATCATGCGGATCTCCTGCGCTGCGGCGCTGTCGCCTCAAGCCGCATTGTGCCCGCCGTCCCGCCCGCAGGCCAGCAGCGCGGGGCAGCAATGCCTACCTGGCGTCTGTGCGGGTCGGGGTGCGGGACGCCGCAAAAAACACGTCCCGGCGTGCACTGCGGCAATTTGTCGCAGCGTTCTGCCGTATCTCCGCGACAGTTCACCCTAGGGAATTCCCTGACATTGCGCCAAATCAAAAAAACGAGATACATCGGCGCCTATCCTTGCCTGGCGTTCTTTGCTGCGGGGATGGCGATGTCAATTTTCCTGTGGCATAAGACGATTGGATCGACACAACAGGAGCGCCAAAATGATCGACACCCTCGTCGTGGATTTATCGCGGTGGCAGTTCGCTGCCACCGCGCTATACCACTTTCTTTTCGTCCCTTTGACTTTGGGCATCAGCTTCATGATCGCCGCGATGGAGACGGTTTACGTCACCACCGGCAAGGAAATCTACAAGGAAATGACCCAGTTCTGGGGCAAGCTGTTTCTCATCAACTTCGCACTGGGCGTGGCCACGGGCCTGACCATGGAGTTCGAGTTCGGCACCAACTGGTCGTTCTACTCCGGCTTCGTCGGTGACATTTTCGGCGCTCCGCTGGCGATCGAAGGGCTGATGGCCTTCTTCATGGAGTCCACCTTCATCGGCATGATGGTTTTCGGCTGGAAGCGTCTGTCCAAAGGGCAGCACCTGCTGGTCACTTACCTGGTGGCCATCGGCTCGAACCTGTCGGCCTTGTGGATTCTGGTGGCCAACGGCTTCATGCAGGACCCGCAGGGCGCGGCGTTCAACCCGGTGACCATGCGCATGGAACTGACCAATTTCGGCGCGCTGATTTTCAACCCGGATGCGCAGGCCAAATTCGTCCACACCAGCATCGCCGGTTACGTCACGGCGGCCATTTTCGTTGCCGGCGTCAGCGCCTGGTACATGCTGCGTAACCGTCACATGGAACTGGCGCGGCGTTCGTTCCGCATGGCCGCGCTGTTCGGCGTGCTCGCCACCGCCGGGGTGATCACCCTGGGTGACGCGCTGGGCTTCGTCGGCGCACACGCACAGCCGACCAAGCTGGCCGCGATGGAGGCGATGTGGCAAACCGAAAAAGCCCCGGCGCCGTTCAACCTCGTCGCCTGGCCGTCACAGAGTGAGCAGAAAAACGTCTGGTCCATCCAGATTCCCTATGTGCTCACCCCGTTGCTGACTCACACCCTGACCGAGGTCGTCCCCGGCGTCGATCAGCTCGAAGCGCAGGCGGCACAGCGCATCAAGAACGGCATCCCTGCGGTCGAAGCGCTCAAGGCGTTGAGCAAGAACCCGCAGGACGCCGCCGCGATGGCGCAGTTCAAGGCGCATGAAAAAGACCTGGGCTACGGCTTCCTGCTCACCCGGTACGCGCCCGATCAGGACGTGTCCAAGGCCACCGACGCCGACATCGCGCGCGCGGCCAAAGACACCATTCCCGAAGTCTCGGTCATTTTCTGGACTTTCCGCATCATGGTCGGCCTGGGTCTGCTGATGCTGGCGTACTTCATTTACGCCGCGATGCTCACCGTGACTAACAAACTCGAACTGCCGCAAAACCGCTGGTTCCTCAAGCTCGCCCCGTGGATGATCCCGGTGCCGTTCTTCGCCTGCGAAATGGGCTGGCTGGTGGCGGAAATCGGCCGTCAGCCCTGGACGGTGTTCGGCATGCTGCCCACCTGGATGTCGGCGTCGAGCCACAGCGTGGGATACATGGTGTTCTCGCTCATCGGCTTCGTCTCGCTGTACTCCATTTTCATCGCCGTCGAGATGTACCTGATGGTGCGCGCGATCAAGCAGGGTCCGGAAGAGCACGGCACGCCGTCCGCGCCGGTTGCTGCACAAAACCGCAAACCGCAGCCGTCGTTCGGTGGTGGTTTCGCCCCCAGCCCCGCTGCGCCGATGAGCGCGCACAAGGAGTGATCAATCATGGATCTGTATTTCTACCTCCAGCTTTTGTGGTGGTTGCTGCTCGGCATTCTGTTCGTCGGGCTGGGCACCATGGTCGGCATGGACATGGGTGTGGGCACGCTGCTGCGCTTCATCGGCAAGACCGACACCGAGCGCCGCGTCATGCTCAACGCCATCGGCCCGCACTGGGACGGCAACCAGGTGTGGTTCATCCTTGGCGGCGGGGCGATTTTCGCCGCCTATCCGCTGATCTACGCCACCTCGTTCTCCGGCTTGTACGTGGTCATCCTGCTGCTGCTGTGGAGCATGATCGTGCGCCCGCTGGGGTTCGAGTACCGCAGCAAAATCGCCTCCCCCGCCTGGCGTAACGCCTGGGACTGGACGCTGCTGCTCAGCGGTGCGCTGCCGATGATCATTTTCGGTGCGGCGATGGGCAATATGCTCATGGGCGTGCCCTTCCACTTCCAGTGGGATCTGCGCTCGGTCTACACCGGCAGCTTCATCAGCCTGTTCAACCCGTTCTCGGTGCTCGCCGGGCTGCTGTCGCTGTCGCTGTCGGTCTACATGGGCGCGGTGATGATGATGGGCCGCGCTCCCGAACCGGTCGCCGGCCGTGCCCGCACCGCAGCGAGCTACGCCGCGCTGGCCGCCATCGTGCTGTTCGCCGTGCTCGGCGTGTGGGTGAGCATGGTCAATGGCTACAAAATCGTCAACTTCCCGGGCGCCGGCGTGCCGCAGACCCCGCTGCAGCAGACCGTCGAAGTGGTTCCGGGCGGCTGGATGAGCAATTACAAAAACTACCCCATCCTCTGGGCGGTGCCGCTGCTGGGCTTTGCCGGCATGTTTTTCGGCTGGCTGAGCGTGCGGGCGAACAAGCACACCCTGGCCTGGTGGCTGGGCGCGGTGATGTGGATCGGGGTGATCGGCACCATCGGCGTGTCGATGTTCCCCTTCCTCATGCCGTCGAGCTCCAACCCGTCGCAAAGCCTGACGCTGTGGAACGCGATTTCCAGCGAAACCACGCTGCTGTGGATGACGGGTTGGGCGCTGGTGTTCGTGCCGATCATTTTCTGGTACACCAGCTGGGCGTTCTACGTCATGCGCGGCAAGGTGGACCCCAATGAAGTCGAGCACGACAGCCACGCTTACTGATCGAGGATCGAAATCATGAAAAGCCTGCTCTATTTCATTCTGTTCCTGATCATCGCGATGGTGGCCATCGTCGTCGGCGTGATCATCGGTGACTACGCATCCTGGTACTTCGCCTGGATCGTCGGCACGGCCATGATCGTGCTGGTCTCCGCCGCCGGCGGGGCGTTGTTCGATGCCCAGGAGGAAGCCAAGCGCAACGGCAGCGCGGCAAACCCCGGTCATTGATCACCGACCGCATCGGCCCGTCGACGCGCAAGGTCCACGGGCCAATCCCTCGGGCCAGGGCGACCTGGCCCTTTTTCATGGAAGCCCCCGCGATGAAAAAGCTGTTTGTTCTCGCCCTGTTTCTCCTGATCGCCGCGGCCATCATCGCCGTCGGCGTGCTCATCGGCAGCAATGCATCGTGGTACTTCGCCTGGATTGTCGGCACCGCGCTGTTCGTCCTCCTGCTGGCGGGTTCGGTGGTGTGGTTCGACAAACAGGACGAAACCACGGCCAAGCCGCCGCAACGTCCCGACTGACCCGGACGACGGCGCCGGGCGCGTCCGCCGGGCGCGTCGTATGCTGCCATGCATGCACCACGACGAGCCAAACGGCATGGACAATTCCATCCTCGTCCTCGGCGCCGGCATGGTGGGCACCTGCACCGCGCTGCATCTGCAGCAGCGTGGCTTCGATGTGGTGCTGATCGACCGGCGCGCAGCAGGCGAAGAAACCTCTTACGGCAACGCCGGCCTGATCCAGCGTGAGGCGGTCGAGCCATATCCCTTCCCGCGCGAACTCCGCTTCGTCTTGCGCGCAGCGACCGGACAAGGCGCCGAAGTGCACTGGCAGGCGCGGGGTCTGCTGCACATGGCGCTGCCGCTGCTGCGCTACTTCCACAACTCGCGGCCACAGGCACATGCCCGTGCCACCCTGGCGTACAGCCGCCTCATCGCCCTGGCCACGCAGGAACACGCCCCGCTGATCGCCGCCGCGCAGGCGGACGATTTGGTGCAACGCGAGGGCTTCCGCTTCGTTTTCCGCACTGCCGGCGCGTTCGATCTGGCGCGACAGCGCGCGCAACGCCTGCTGCGCGACTTCGGCGTGCGCTTCGACGTCGAAGACGCCGCGGCGCTGGCGCGCGCCGAGCCCGCCCTGCGCCCCGGACTGGCCGGAGCCGTGCACTGGCTGGACCCCTGGTCGGTGCGCGACCCCGGCGCGCTGGTGCAGCGCTACGCCGCGTTGTTCGCCGCGCGCGGCGGGCGCGTCCTGCGCGGCGACGCTGCCACACTGCAGCGCCAGGGGGCGGAGTGGGTGGTCACCGGCGCCGACGGCCGCATCGCCGCAAGGCAGGCGGTGATCGCCCTCGGCCCCTGGGCCGACGGCTTGATCCGCCGCTTCGGCTACCGTTACCCGCTGTTCATCAAGCGCGGTTACCACCAGCATTACCCCTCGGCAGCGGCCTTGCGCCAGCCGCTGCTCGATGCCGAGCGCGGCTATGTGCTCGCCCCGATGCGTCTGGGCCTACGCCTGACCACCGGCGCTGAATTCGCTCCCATCGACGCACCGCCGACGCCTGTGCAGCTCGACAAGGCCCAAGCCCTCGCCGGCGAGCTGCTCGACCTTGGGCCGCCACGCGCCGCCCCAGCCTGGCTGGGATCGCGGCCCTGCACGGCCGACATGCTGCCGGTGATCGGCCCGGCGCCACGTCACCCCGGACTGTGGTTCAACTTCGGCCACGCGCATCAGGGCTTCACCCTCGGCCCGGTCAGCGGTCGGCTGCTTGCCGAAATGATCTCTGGCCAGCCCCCCGTCGTCGATCCCTCGCCCTACCTGCCGGCGCGCTGGCCGGGTTGACCGATGCCTGGCACGATCCTCGGGCTGTGGTTTGCCAGGGTGGATCGGCAAACCATGATGTGCATCAACCCGAGCTTGCCTGATCGGCTTATGGTTCGCTTCGCCGCCAGCGCGGGAAAGGATGCGCGCGTCATGCTGGATTCAAGCCGATTTTTCTCCGCTTGATCGGTGATGCGCGCAGTCTGTGGATGTTTTGATGAGGAGATTCGACATGGGGCAACAGAAACAACACTCTGTTTCAGCCGAGCAGCGTCATTTGATGATTTCCGAAGCGGCGTTTTTCCGCGCCGAACGCAGCGGCTTCCGCAGCGACCCGCTCGGCGACTGGCTCGAAGCCGAGGCGGAAATCGACGCCATGTTGCAAAACACGCCGCCGGCACCGCATCACAACGCAAAAAAATCCAAATCCGGCCACGCGGCTGCGGGCAAAGCGGGCTGACAGGCCGTTGAAAAACGTCGCGAGGATGGCCCGATGCAAGGCGCACGGCGCGCAGCGACCGAGACAGATCAGACCGATCGGCGAGGCAGCGAGCACCGCGCAACGCCGCAGATGGCCCACCGCAGCAGTTTTTCAATGGCCTGCCAAGCGGCTGAACTCACGACGTCGTTGCAGCCCGGCAGGCCCGGTCACGCCTGCCGGGCTGCCGCGTTGTCGGCGTCGCAGCGCGCACGGTTTCATCTGCTGGATATCCTGTCATCGTTCCGTGGCATCCTGTCGCGGTTCGTTCAACGTCTTCCTCTGCACACTCCATGAATGCCACCATCACCGCGCTCCTCGCCCGCGAAATCCTCGATTCACGCGGCAACCCAACAGTCGAAGTCGATTGCCTGCTGTCCGGCGGTGTCAGGGCACGTGCGGCCGTGCCGTCAGGCGCCTCGACCGGCTCACGCGAGGCCGCCGAGTTGCGTGACGGCGATGCCAGACGGTTTGGCGGCAAGGGAGTGCTTCGGGCCGTCGATCACGTCAACACCGTCATCGCCGGGCAACTCGTCGGCCGCGATGCGCGCGAGCAGGCGGCGATCGACGCGGCGATGATCGCCCTCGACGGCAGCGAAAACAAAGCCAAGCTCGGCGCCAATGCCATCCTCGGCGTGTCGCTGGCCGTGGCGCGCGCCGCAGCGCAGGCAAGCGATCTACCGCTGTATCGCTACCTCGGTGGCCCAGCCGCCACCCGCCTGCCGGTACCGCACATGAACATCCTCAACGGCGGCGTCCACGCGCAGTGGCAAGGCGCCGATTTTCAGGAATACATGATCGCGCCGCTGGGCGCTTCCAGCGTGCGCGAGGCGGTGCAATGGGGCGCGGAGGTCTACCACGCGCTGCAGGCGGTGCTGCGCGCCAAGGGACTGTCTGTGGGCGTCGGCGACGAAGGCGGATTCGCCCCGAGGGTGCAGTCCAACGAGCAGCCGCTCGAACTCATCGAACAGGCGATCGAACAAGCCGGGCTGCGTCCGGGGCAGGACGTGGCCATCGCCATCGACCCGGCGTCGAGCGAGTTTTTCGAGGACGGGCGGTTTTACAACCTACGCAGCGAAAACCGCCGGCTCGATGCGGAGCAAATGGTCGCGTACTACGCCCGGCTGGTGCAGTCGCATCCCATCGTGCTGCTCGAAGACGGCATGGCCGAAGACGACTGGGCGGGATGGAAACTGCTCAACACTGCGCTGGGTGAGCGCATCGAACTCGTCGGCGACGACATTTTTTGCACCAACCCGGCGATCATCGCCCGCGGCATCGAGCAAAACATCGCCAACGCCGTGCTGATCAAACTCAACCAGATCGGCACGCTGAGCGAAACCATCGCCGCCACCCGCCTGGCGCGCGACCATGGCTGGGGCGCGTTCGTGTCGCACCGCTCGGGCGAGACCGTCGATAGTTTCATCGCCGACCTGACCGTGGCGCTGGACACCGGGCACCTCAAAACCGGCGCGCCGGCACGCGGCGAACGGGTGGAAAAATACAACCAGTTGCTGCGCATCGAACAGGAACTGGGCAGCGCGGCGCGCTACGCCGGTCGCGGCGCCTACGTCCGCCAGCCGCAGCGCTGACGGCCAGCCGGCGTGCCACGGATGGCCCGCCGGTCAAACGTCGAGGTTGGCGGCGCGCAGCGCGTTGGACTCGATGAAGTCGCGGCGCGGCTCGACGTCGTCGCCCATCAACATGGTGAAGACGCGGTCGGCCTCGATGGCATCGTCGATCTGCACGCGCAGCAGCCGGCGCACCGCCGGGTCCATGGTGGTTTCCCAGAGCTGTTCCGGGTTCATTTCACCCAGCCCTTTGTAGCGCTGGCGTGACACCGCGGTTTCGGCCTGGCGAAGCAGCCAGGTCATGGCGTCACGAAAATCCTCCGCCACCTTTTCCCTGGCGTGATCCCCCTGGCCGCGACGGACGACGGATCCCGACGGCAACAGACCGTGGAACGTCTGCGCCGCTTGCGACAGCACGGCGTAGTCGGCGCCGTGGACAAAGTCGGCATGCAGCACCGTCGATTTGAGGTTGCCGTGATGGCGGCGCACGATGCGCAGATAGGGCTTGTCGCTGCGCGCGTCGGTTTCGGCAAACACCTGTGGCGGCTCGCCATGTTCGGTGTGCTGCACCAGATACGCCGCCAGCGCATCGGCGCTGGCCTGCGCCGCATGATCCAGGTCGATGGTCACGCCATCGACGATCGCCCGCAGCGCCTGTTCGTCCATGAACGCGCTCAGGCGGGCGATCACCGCCTCGGCGAGCATGTGCTGGCGGGCGAGCTGCTCCAGGGTTTCTCCGCTCAGCGCCGACTGGCCGGGGCGTTCGATCAGCGCGTCCTTGAGAGCCACGCGCAGCAAATAGGCATCAAGCTCGGCACCGTCCTTCAGGTATTGCTCGTCCTTGCCGTGCTTGACCTTGTACAGCGGCGGCTGGGCGATGTAGATGTGGCCGCGCTCGACGATTTCGGGCATCTGGCGGAAGAAAAAGGTCAGCAGCAGGGTGCGGATGTGCGCGCCGTCGACGTCGGCATCGGTCATGATGATGATGCGGTGGTAGCGCAGCTTGTCGATGTTGAAATCGTCCTTGCCGATGCTCGTGCCCATCGCCGTGATCAGCGTGAGGATTTCGTTGCTGGTCAGCAGCTTTTCGAACCGCGCTTTTTCCACGTTGAGGATCTTGCCGCGCAGCGGCAGGATGGCCTGGAACTTGCGGTCGCGCCCCTGCTTGGCGCTGCCGCCGGCCGAATCGCCCTCGACCAGATACAGCTCGCATAGCGCCGGGTCTTTTTCCTGACAGTCGGCCAGTTTGCCGGGCAGGCCGAGACCGTCCATCACGCCTTTGCGCCGGGTCATTTCCCGCGCCTTGCGCGCGGCTTCGCGCGCCCGCGCGGCGTCGATGATCTTGCCGCAGATGATCTTGGCGTCGTTTGGGTTCTCCAGCAGGTAGTCGGTCAGCGCCTTGGCCACCAGGTCTTCGACCGGGCCGCGCACTTCGCTGCTGACCAGCTTGTCCTTGGTCTGGCTGCTGAACTTGGGGTCGGGCACCTTGACCGACAGCACGCAGGTCAGGCCTTCGCGCATGTCGTCACCGGTGATCTCGACCTTGGCCTTTTTCGCCAGCTCGTTGTCTTCGATGTATTTGTTGATCACCCGGGTCATCGCCGCGCGCAGGCCGGTGAGGTGGGTGCCGCCGTCGCGCTGCGGGATGTTGTTGGTGAAGCACTGCACGTTTTCGGCATAGCCGTCGTTCCATTGCATGGCCACTTCGACGCTGATGGTCGTACCGATTTCGGAGGCCTTTTCCGCCTGAGCGTAAAAAATGGTCGGATGCAACACCGTCTTGCCGCGGTTGATGTATTCGACAAACCCCTTGACCCCGCCGGAAAACGCGAAGTTTTCCTCCTTGCCCTGGCGTTCGTCGATCAGTCGGATGTTCACCCCGTGGTTGAGAAACGACAGCTCACGCAGCCGCTTGGCGAGAACCTCGTAATGAAAGTCGACCGTGGTGAAAATTTCCGCGTCAGGCAGGAAATGCACTTCGGTGCCGCGTTTGTCGGTTTTGCCCGTCACCGGAGCGACCGACACTTCCACGCCATCGATCACGCGGATCTGCGGGTTCTGCAGCACACCGCGGGCGAACTCCAGGGTGTGGACCAGGCCGTCGCGGCGCACCACCAGCCGTAGCCACTGTGACAGCGCGTTGACGCAGCTCACTCCCACGCCGTGCAACCCGCCCGACACCTTGTAGCTGTTTTGATTGAACTTGCCACCGGCGTGCAGTTCGGTCAGCGCGATTTCCGCCGCGCTGCGCTTGGGCTCGTGCTTGTCGTCCATTTTCACCCCGGTGGGGATGCCGCGCCCGTTGTCGGCCACGCTGATCGAGTTGTCGGCGTGGATGGTGACGGTGATTTCGTCGCAGAACCCGGCCAGCGCCTCGTCAATCGAGTTGTCGACGACTTCGAACACCAGATGATGCAACCCCGTGCCGTCGGAGGTATCGCCGATGTACATCCCCGGACGTTTGCGCACGGCTTCGAGCCCCTCCAGGATTTGAATGGAATTTTCGCTGTAGCTGTCGTGCTTGGGTTCGTTCATCACAGACTTTCAAAAACTTGTTCCATGAGACTTCATGGAAATCGACACTTCTTGCTGCGAGTTGGCGGCTATTGGAAGCAATTGGCAGCCGATCGATGGGAGCGGGGAGGCGGCTGCGGAATCAGATGCGCATGGGCATGACGACGTATTTGTAATTCGGCTCGTCGGGCATGGTGAGCAGGGCGCTGCTGTTGCCGTCCTGCAGTTCGATGCGCACACGCTCGCCCGGCATGTTCGCCAACGCGTCGATGAGGTAGGCGATGTTGAAGCCGATTTCGATCGGCTCTGCGCTGTAATCGACATCGATTTCTTCCTGCGCCTCCTCCTGCTCGGCGTTGATCGACGTCAGCCGCAGCAACCCGGGTTCGAGGTTGACCCGGACGCCCTTGAATTTGTCGTTGGTCAAAATCGCCACCCGCTGCAGTGCGGCCTGCAGCACGCTGCGGTCCACCAGCAGCAGATTGCGATGGCCCTTGGGGACCACGCGCTGGTAGTCGGGGAACTTGCCTTCGATCAGCTTGCTGGTGAATTCCAGCCCCCCCATGTCCAGGCGCACCTGGTTGCTCGCCAGCGCGATGTCGATCACCGCATCGTCATTGTCGCTGAGCAGCCGCATGACTTCCAGCACCGTTTTGCGCGGCAGGATGATGTCGCGTCGCTCCACTGCCGTTTGCAGCGCCGCTGATGCCAGGGTCATGCGGTGACCATCGGTGGCGACCAGATGCAGATGCTGCCCGTCAGCCACCCACAACATGCCATTGAGGTAATAGCGGATGTCATGCTGCGCCATGGCGAAATGTGTCAGGCCGAGAAGATATTTCAGTTGTTTCTGCTGCAAGCGGATGCGCTGATCGCTGAAATCGGCCGCAGGACGCACCAAGGGAAAGTCTTCCGCAGGCAGGGTTTGCAGACTGAAGCGGCTTTTCCCTGCCCGGATGGTCATTTTGCCGTCCGCCCAGTCCAGGGTGACGTCGCCGGCAGGAGCGGCACGCAGGATGTCGAGCAGCTTGCGCATGTTCACCGTGACTGCACCGTTTTGCAGCTGGGCCTGCACGCTGCCTGCCGCATGCACACGGATTTGAACCTCCATATCGCTGGTGGTGAACATCACCCCCTGTTCATCGTGTCCGATGAGCACATTGGCCAGGATGGGTAAGGTTTGCCGGCGTTCGACGATGCCCGCACCCTGACTGAGCAGCTTGAGCAGATCATCACGGCTGGAAGTCAATCTGTTCATTCTTGGTTTTCCTTTGTCAGAATAGGACTGGTAATAGAAGGGTCGGTCTGTCTGTGGACAAGCGAGAAAATGCAGTATTCATGCGACTTGCCGCTGGATCGAAGGGTGTGGATAAGCCGGCTGGTAAAAAAGGATGGCCAGGAACAAGTTTTGACCCGGCTCCATCCTGCGTCGATTGTGCAGATTTTGTCCACAGTCCATCCCGAGATTTGTTCAGCCTGGCCGTACACCGCCGGGGATGTCAACGCCGACGATGCTGCAGGCTGGATCGCAGCGAGCGCCGGCCATCAGCGCCTAGGCCTTGAGGGTTTGCTCCAGAACGTGGAGTTGCTGGTTGAGTTCCTGCAATTTGGTGCGCTCCATGCTGATCTTGCGCACGGCGTGCAGCACGGTGGTGTGATCGCGTCCGCCGAACAACTCACCGATTTCCGGCAGGCTTTTGTGTGTCAGCTCCTTGGCCAGGTACATGGCGATTTGCCGCGGCCGGGCGATGCTTGCCGGGCGTTTTTTGGAATACATGTCAGCAACCTTGATTTTGTAAAAATCAGCGACGGTTTTTTGTATGTTCTCAACAGAAACCTGCCTGTTCTGTAGGGAAAGCAGGTCTTTGAGCGCCTCCTTGGCCAGACCGATCGATACGTCCTGGCCGCTGAAGCGGGCGTAGGCCAGGATTTTGCGCAGCGCGCCTTCGAGTTCGCGCACGTTGGAGCGCACGTTCTTGGCGACAAAAAACGCCACTTCCTCGGGCAGGGGCATGTGCTCGGCGTCGGCCTTGCGCAGCAGAATCGCCACGCGCATTTCCAGCTCGGGAGGCTCGATGGCCACGGTCAACCCCGAGTCGAAGCGCGACACCAGGCGTTGATCCATTTCACGCAACTCCTTGGGGTAGGTGTCGCTGGTGAGGATGATTTGCGAGCGCTTGGTGATCAGCGCCTCGAAGGCGTAGAAAAACTCCTCCTGCGTCTTGTCCTTGCCGGCAAAGAACTGCACGTCGTCGATGAGCAGCAGGTCCAGCGAGTGGTAATAGCGCTTGAAATCCTCGAAGGCCTTGCGCTGGTAGGCACGCACCACCTCGCTGACGAACTGCTCGGCCTGCAGGTAGCGGATGCGTGCGCCGGGCTGCTGGGCGAGCAAGGCGTTGCCCACGGCGTGCATCAGATGGGTTTTGCCCAGTCCGACACCGCCGTAGATGAATAGCGGGTTGTATGAGCGGCCCGGGTTTTCCGCCACCTGGATGGCTGCCGCCCGGGCCAGCTGGTTTGCCTTGCCGGTCACCAGGGTGTCGAAGCTCAGCAGCGGATTGAGTCGCGACCGTTCGAGCGCATCGGCTTCCACCGCGTCGCGCGCGGCCGCAGGCAACGAAGCCGCGGCCGTTGCGGCGTTGTCTTCATCGTCATCGCCGCCGGCAGCGGGGGGGAGGGCTGACGGCGGGCGGCTTGGCTGCGCCCGGTCGGTCGCACTGCTGTGGTGCACGGCAGCGCGCGGAGGTGTCTTTTGCACCATGAAATCGAGTTGCACCGGTCGGCCGACCACGGCGCTGAGCGATTCGGTGATGCGCGCGGCGTACTGCGAGCGCAGCCAGTCGAGCTTGAAACGGTTGGGCACGCTCAACGTGGCCGTTTGGCCATCGTCGCTCCAGGTCGGAGCAGACAGCGGTTTGATCCACGCAGCAAATTGTTGTTCGGGAATGACTGTGGCCAGCAGGGCACAGCATTGCTGCCAGGATTGTTCGTGAGTCATGCAAAAAATCAATGAAAAATCAAAGGGTTGTCGATCTGCACGGGCGCATGCGGCAGCGCGGCGCAAAGCGCGCAGACAGCCGGAACCGTCCGCTTCGGCAGGAGCTGCGGGGCGTTTGGCCGCGGCGCGCGGGTCGTTCAGTTTAACTCTGCCGCCGAAGTTATCCACAGTTTGTGCTGCGGTGTGGTGCCCCATGCGATGGCCGGCCGGCTGCGCCGTGGTCTGCCGGTCGTTGGCGGCGCAGAACCTGCAACCATGCAGGGTCTTTGCCGAAAAAATTGACAACGGCAGGGTTATTGAGTGCAATAGAGGGCTTTTTCTTTTGACTGCTGGTGGTTTGGCTGCAGTTTGCGGTGCCGGCGGTTCTCGTTGAAAACAGTCGAAAAGTAGGCTGTTTTGCGGTTTATCCAGAATTTAGCTGTTTTATTGAGGTCAATGTCATGAAGCGGACTTATCAACCTTCCAAAACCCGCCGGCAGCGCACCCACGGCTTTCTCGTGCGGATGAAAACCCGTGGTGGCCGCGCCGTGATCAATGCTCGCCGTGCCAAAGGGCGCAAACGCCTGGCGGTCTGAGGCTGGGGCGGGCTGTTTTTTCGATGTTTGCCTTGCTCGCGGCCAGCGGGCGGGCAGCCTGCCGGTTGCGGCGTGAGCGTGGCTGCGCCGGCCCGCTGTGTTGGTGACCGACGGATAGCGCCGACGAGGTCGCACCATGCAACTGGCCATGTTGCGGCAACCCGATGCGTTTGCCGCCTGTTTTGCCGCCCGCTTCGTGCAACGCGCGGAGTTTCGCCTGCACTACCGTCCGGCGCCAGCCGGGTGGGGCAGGCCTGACGCTGCGGCGCAGACCTGCTGGCTGGGTCTGGTCATCCCGAAAAAATTGTGCAAAGCCGCGGTGCGGCGCAACCTGATCAAACGGGTGATGCGCCAAAGCCTGCGACAACTGCGGCTGCCGGACTCGGCGGTGATGCGCGCACCGGTGCTGATGCTGCGTTTGACGCGCAAACTCCCCGCGGACTTTCGCAGCGCGCGCTCGCCTGCGCTGCTCGCTTACGTCAGGCAGGTGGTGAACGCTTTGCTGCAGGACTGGATCGACCGCACGGTCGACTTCGTGGCGCAGGAGAAGTGATGAAGCGGCTGCTGATCGGCCTGGTGCGTCTGTACCGCCTGCTGCTCAGCCCCTGGGTGGGTGGGCAGTGCCGCTTCTACCCGTCGTGTTCGGTGTACACCATCGAGGCGCTGGAGCGGCATGGCGCCGCCGCCGGGACGTATCTGGGAGCGGCGAGGATTTTGCGCTGCCATCCCTGGTGCGAAGGCGGGCATGATCCGGTGCCGGCGCGTTTCACCTGGGCGCCCTGGCGGCACCGCGACGCCGTGCAGGAAGCTCCAGCCGACAGGGAAGCGGCAGCCGCTGCCGCGCAGCCGTCACCGCCGGCCGTGCACAATAGCGGGTCTTCACCGTGGCAGACGGCCGGGGCAGACGCGAGCCGGCCAGCCGCCCCGCCGCAGTCTTCCCAGCCCTGAGCTGTCCGGGCGCTTTTGCATCACAACAACAGGATTTGCGTATGGATCTCCGCCGATCGGTCCTCTGGGTGGTTTTCACCATGTCGATGATTTTTCTGTACAACTCCTGGCTGCGCTACAACGGCGAGACGGATCTGTTCGGCACTCCACCGGCGCATCCGGCGCACACCGCCAGCGCTGCCGCCCCCGCCGTGCCGCAGGCGGTGTCGAGCGCCGCGGTGCCTCCCGGGACGGCAGCGACGGCCCCGACGACGGCGACGACGAGCCAACCGGCAGCGCAGCTGGTGACCATCCGCACCGACTTGATGGAGGTGAAGATTTCCTCCCGCGGCGGCAATCTGGTGTACGCCAAGCTGCTCAAGTACGAAAGCCGCACCGAGCCGGGCAAGCACGTGGTGTTGTTCGACGACACGGCGAACAACAAATACATGGCGCAGTCCGGTTTGATCGGCGGCGATTTCCCCAACCACGAAACCGAGATGACCGTCCTGCCGGGGCCGCGCGACCTGGGTACGGGCAAAACCCTGCAGGTCACGCTGGTGTCACCCGATCTGGGCGGGGTGCGGCTGCAGCGCACTTACACCTTCACCCGCGACAGCTATGTGGTGAATGTGCAAAACACCATCACCAATACGGGCACGGCGCCGGTCAGCCCGCAGCTGTATCTGCAGATCGTGCGTGACGGCAACACGCCGCCGGGCGACGAATCGCACTTCTATCACACCTACACCGGCCCGGCGTACTACGACAACGCGAACAAATTCCAGAAGTTCGAATTCAAGGATTTGAAGGTCAACGAAACGCCGAAAAAGGCCGACAGCGGCTGGGTGGCGATGATCCAGCATTACTTCGTTTCGGCCTGGGTGCCGCAGCCGTACGACGGTCCGCGCGATCTGTACGCGCGCAAGCTCGGCGACAACCTGTACGCCGTCGGCGTGATCCAGCCGCTGCCGCAGATCGCTCCGGGCAAAAGCATCACCACCGATGCCAAACTGTTCGTCGGCCCCGAGCTGGAGAGCACGCTGGCGGCGCTCGCTCCGGGGCTCGAACTGGTCAAGGACTACGGCTGGGTGACCCTTTTGGCCAAGCCGATTTTCTGGCTGCTCGAAGTCATCCACAAAGTCGTGCAGAACTGGGGATGGTCGATCATCGTGCTCACCCTGCTGATCAAGCTGGCGTTTTTCCCGCTCACCGCCGCCAGCTACAAGAGCATGGCGCGGATGAAGGCGGTGGCCCCGCGCATCAACGCCTTGCGCGAGCAGTACAAAGACGACCAGGTGAAAATGAACCAGGCGATGGTCGAGCTCTACCGCAAGGAAAAAATCAACCCGCTGGGCGGCTGTCTGCCCATCGTCATCCAGATTCCGGTGTTCATCGCGCTGTACTGGGTGCTGCTGTCCAGCGTCGAGCTGCGCGGCGCGCCGTGGATCCTGTGGATCCACGACCTGTCAGCCAAGGACCCGTACTACATCCTGCCGGCGATCATGACCGCAACCTCCTTTTTGCAGGTCAAGCTCAACCCGACGCCGCCCGATCCGATGCAGGCCAAGCTGATGTGGATCATGCCGGCAGCGTTTTCCATCATGTTCTTTTTCTTCCCCGCCGGCCTGGTGTTGTACTGGCTGACCAACAACACCACGTCGATCGCGCAGCAATGGTTCATCAACAAAAAAATGGGCGTGGCCGTGCTCGCCGACGCTCCGGCAAAGTGACCTGCGGCTGAGGCGCCGCGGAGTGGCACGATGAACCCTCTGGCGCTGGACGCCGACCCGATCGTCGCCATCGCCACGCCGCCCGGGCGTGGCGCCGTGGGCATCGTGCGCGCTTCGGGTCGCTCGCTGCGTGAGCTGATGCTGGCGGTCTGCGGCCGCGAGCTGGTGCCGCGCCACGCCACCTACCTGCCGTTGACCGATGCGCGCGGTGCGGTCATCGACCAGGGACTGGCGCTGTTCTTTCCCGCGCCGCATTCGTACACCGGCGAGGATGTGCTCGAACTGCAGATCCACGGCGGCCCGGTGGTGCTGCAGCTGCTGCTGGCCAGACTGCTCGAACTCGGCCGTGACAGCGGGCTGCGCCTGGCGCAGCCGGGGGAATTCACCCGCCGCGCGTTTCTCAACGGCAAGCTCGATCTGGCGCAGGCCGAAAGCGTTGCCGACCTGATCGACGCCAGCACCGAAGCCGCGGCCCGCAGCGCCACGCGCGCACTGGCCGGCGAACTCTCCCAGGCGGTGCACACGCTGGCCGCACAGCTCGTCGAACTGCGCATGCTCGTCGAGGCTACGCTCGACTTTCCCGAGGAGGACATCGACTTTTTGCGCCAGTCGCAGGCCCTGCAGCGGCTGCGGCAGCTGCAGCAGACGTTGCAGCAGGTGCAGGCGAAAACGCGGCAAGGGGCGCTGCTGCGCGAAGGGCTCAATGTGGTGCTCGCCGGTCAGCCCAACGTCGGCAAGAGCTCACTGCTCAACGCGCTGGCCGGGGCGGAGCTGGCGATCGTCACGCCGATCGCCGGCACGACGCGCGACAAGGTCAGCCAGTCGATCCAGATCGACGGCGTGCCGTTGCACATCGTCGATACCGCGGGTTTGCGCGACAGCGCCGACGTAGTCGAACGCATCGGCGTGCAGCGCAGCTGGGACGCCATCGCCAACGCCGACGTCGTGATGTTCCTGCACGATCTCACCCGCCTGCTCGACCCCGGCTATGTGCAGGCCGAAGCCGACATCGGCCGCGCGCTGCCTGCCGGCGTGCCGCTGCTGCACGTGGCCAATAAAAGCGACCAGGTCGACCTGACTACGGCACGGGCCGAGCTGGACCGCGCGTGGTCGCTGTGGGGCATGGCGCCGGGGGAGGTGGTGTGGATTTCCGCGGCGCGCGGCGACGGCCTGCCGGCACTACGCCAGGCCTTGCTGCGTCTGGCCGGGGCGCAGCCGGGGGGGGAGGGCGTGTTCATCGCCCGCCAGCGGCATGTGCAGGCGCTGGAACAGACCGCGCAGCACGTGGCCACCGCCGTCGAGTTGCTCGCCCGCGACGCGCAGGCGCCGCTGGACCTGCTGGCCGAAGAGCTGCGTCTGGCACACCGTGCGCTCATGAGCATCACTGGCGAGTACACCGCAGACGATCTGCTCGGCGCGATTTTTTCCAGTTTCTGTATCGGCAAATGACGGCGGCGGCGCAGCGGCGCTGGCCACCGGGGCGGGTTCAGACGCGGCGCAGCGACAGACCCTGGGCGTTGATCACATCGCTCAAATCACCGGCGGCGAATTTGCGCACGGTGTCGAACGCCTGCGAAAACAGGTATTCATAGTGCTGCAGCTCGACAAAGCCGATGTGCGGGGTGCAAATCGCGTTTTCCAGCCGCAGCAGCGGATGGCCCTGGAGGATGGGCTCGGCTTCGAACACATCGACCGCGGCCAGCCCCGGGCGGCCGCGGTTGAGCGCGGCCACCAGCGCGTCGGGAACGAGCAGTTCGGGTCGCGCGGTGTTGACCAGGATCGATGTCGGGCGCATCAGCGACAGATCGGCCAGGGTGATGAGGTGACGCGTGGACTCGCTCAGGCGCAGATGCAGGCTGAGCACGTCGCTGGTGGCGAACAGGGCTTCACGCGACGGTGCCGCGGCAAAGCCATGTTCGACGGCGCGGGCACGCGACGCCTCGCTGCCCCAGACCTGCACCCGCATGTCGAAGGCCTGCGCGTAGCGGGCCACCTGCTGGCCGATGCGGCCATATCCCCAGATGCCCAGGGTTTTTCCCGCCAGCCGTTGTCCCAGGCCGAAATTCGGCGGCATCGACTGCGATTTCAACCCGGCCTGCTGCCATGCGCCATGCTTGAGGCTGGCGATGTATTGCGGCAGACGTCGGGCAGCCGCCAGCACCAGCGCCCAGGTGAGCTCGGCAGTGACCGCCGGGTCGGTCTGCCCTTGCGCCACGGCAATGCCCAGATCGGTGCAGGCCTGCACGTCCACATGCGGCCCGATGCGCCCGGTCTGCACCACGAGCTGCAGTTTGGGGCATTTTTCGAGCAATTGGCGCGACAGCGCGGTGCGCTCGCGGATCAGCACCACCGCCTGCGCGTCGCGCAGCCGCACGCTGAGTTGACCGACGCCTTTGACGGTGTTGTTGAAAATTTTGAGGTCATGGCCGGCAAGATGTTGCGCACAGTCGAGTTTGCGCACCGCATCCTGGTAGTCGTCGAGCACGGTGATTTGCATAAAACCTGGTTCCGCAGCAGCTGAATGGCGCAGTGTAGACCCGCGCGCCGCCGCCCCGCCGCATCGGTGAACTCCCGATCAGGAGTTTCCCGATTTTGCTGCGCTGCAGCTTGCTTCTGCCCATGCCGCCGAAATATAAGTCTGGCTTGATATACACGCTTGCCTGCCAAGCGGCGCGCACGGCGCCGCGCAGACGGTCTGACGACATGGAGGCCACGATGGACGTGAAAGGCAAATGGCTCTTGCCGACCAGCCCGGAAAAAACCTGGGAGGCGCTCAACGATCCCGAGGTGCTCAAGGCGTGCATTCCCGGCTGTGAGTCGATCACCGCCACCGGCGCCGGGCATTTCGAAATCGTGCAGGTGCTGTCGGTAGGCGGGTTCAAAACCCGTTTCAGCAGCACCCTCACCCTCGAAGACCCCAACCCGCCGCACAGCTACGTGCTGCGCTTCGAAGGCAACGCCGGCAGCGCCGGATTCGGCCTGGGCCGTGCGCTGGTGGCGCTGCAGCCCACGCCGGACGGCGGCACGCAGATGAACTACCAGGCCAATGCGGAGGTCGGCGGCGCCATCGGGCAGCTCGGCCAGTCCGCCATGGACAGCACGGTGCAGAGCCTGACCGAGACGTTTTTTTCCCGTTTCGATCAGGTCATGCGCGGGCAGATGCCGGTGGACGCCGGCGCCGGCGTGCTCGACCGGGTGTGGAATCTGCTGCCGCCCTGGGGTTGGGCGCTGAGCACCCTGGTGCTGGTGTTCATCATCTACTGGGGACTGCACGGCACGTGGTGAACGCCGGGCCGCAGCAGGACACGGCCCGGCAGGTAGAGGACGACAACGCCGGAGCAGGCGGCGCGGAATGCCAGAACAGACGGTGCCGAAGGGAGCCGAAGGGACGGGGGAGCCAAAAGGAGCCGCGTCAGCCCTCCTCGGCCGGGCAGAGCGCGCGCACGACGTTGAGCACCTGCTGGCTTTTGATGTGGTAGTGCACGAAGCGGCCGCGGCGCGTGGCCTCGACGATGTTTTCTGCGCGTAATTTGGCCAGTTGCTGCGACAACGCCGCCTGGCGCATGCCGACTTCGTGTTCGAGCTCGCGCACGCAGCGCTCGCCGTCCATCAGCAGGCACAAAATGGCCAGGCGTTCCCGGTGCGCCAATGCCTTGAGGATGCGCACCACGTCGCCTCCGGCCATCCGCTCCAGGCGGGCAAGCCGGGGCAGCGACGCCGCAGCAAGCAGGTTCGACGCAGTCGTTGGGGACGGTTCGACGATATTCATGATTTGCAGTCTATGAATATCAAAACCCAAGGTTTTGATTCAACACAATAAAATGGAATTTCACCGCGTTTTTTGAGCACTTTTTCGCCCTTTGCTCCCCCGCCAGCGCTGGCCGCGGCGGCGGGCAAGAGCGCCGCTGTGCTCCTCTTGCCCGCCCATATGCCGAAGGCTTTGCCTCTCCCCCCCTTGCGTCTGGCGCTGTCGTTCTGGGGCATCGCCGCCGCGGCCTATCTGGTGGGGTTTTTCCTGCGCGTGACCCCCGGGGTGCTCAATGCCGAGCTGATGCGCGACTTTCATCTCAGCGCGGCGCAGTTGGGCAATCTGGCCTCGTTCTATTTCTATTTCTACGCCGCGTCGCAGATCCCGACGGGCATTGCCAACGACCGCTTCGGGCCGAAAATGCTGATCGTGTTCGGCCAGGCGGTCACTGGCGGTGGGGCGCTGCTGTTCGCGCTGGCGGGAAGTTTTGAATCGGCCGCGGTGGCGCGGGCGTTGATCGGCCTGGGCCACGGCGTGGCCTGGGTGTCGCTGCTCGAATTGTCCGCCGCCTGGTTCGCCCCGCGGGTTTTCGGCACCATGTCCGGTCTGTCGCTGGCGCTGGGCACGCTGGGCGCGGTGCTGGCGCAGGCGCCGTTGCTGCTGCTGGCGCACGCCTTCGGTTGGCGCTGGGTGCTCGCCGCGGTGGGGGTGCTGTGTCTCGTGCTGTCGCTGCTGGCCTGGTCGTTCATCCGCAACCGCCCGGAAGACCTGGGCCTGCAGGGCTATCTGCCGCCGCGCCGCGCGCCGTCGCTGCGCGAAGTGGGGCAGGGGCTGGTCGCGGTTTGGACGTACCGCAACACGGCGCTGCTGTTCCTCGCTCCCGGCGGGGTTTGCGGTGCCTTTCTCACCTTCACCACGCTGTGGGGCATGCCGTTTCTGGTGCAGCAGCGACACATGCCTGCGGCACAGGCGTCCTGGGTGGTGGCGCTGATGCTGGTGGCGTTTTCCGCCGGTGGTGTGCTATGGGGCCGGGTGACCGATGCGCTGCGCCGGCGCAAGCTGCCCTATGCCGTCGGCGGCGGCATGATGCTCGCCGGGTTCGCTGTGCTGGTGTTCTGGCCGCAGGCACCCTGGGTGCTGCTGCTGGCGGCGCTGCTGCTGGCCTCGGTCGGTTCGGGCAGCATGGTGGTCGGGTTTGCCTGGGCGAAGGAGTCGGTGCCGCAGCGGCTGGCCGGCACGGCCGCGGGGGTGCACAACACCGGGGTGATGACGGGCACGCTGGTGCAGTTGCCGCTGTTGGGCTGGGTGCTCGATGCGTTCTGGACGGGCCGGCTGGTCGCCGGTGTGCGGCAGTACGACGGCGCCGCGTTCCAGGCGGCCAATGGCGTGTTGCTGGCGTGGATCGCGGTGTCGCTGCTGTGCGTCGTGCTGGCGCGCGAAACCCACGCGCGGCCGCTGGATGCGGCGCCTTGACCTTCGCGCCGCCCCGTCGCGGTCAGTGCGCGTGCAGCGATTGCCGCGACAATGCCGAGTACCGATCGAGGAAATCGTCGATTTCTTCGCTGCTGGGCTCCTGCGCGATGAGCTGCTGCACGCTGTTGCGGAACCCCTCTGCCGCATGGCCGCCGAGGAAAATTTCCTTGCGGGCGAACTTGTCGACGATTTCATACCCGCCGCGGGCAAACTCGCCGGCCCCGCCGGGTGTGGATGCCGTGTCCGACCAGTCGAGCTGCAGGACGCAGAACGCATCAGAATCGTAGATCATGGTTTGCATGGTGTACCTCCACTGGATGCTCGGGAGATGAGGACGGCAAAGCAAAAATCAAGCCTGATTTCGACGTCGGTGCGGCTGTGGTGAGAATGAAACGTGGATCCTTGCCGCGGCGTTGACCTGCGCAGGCGTCAATCCGGGTCTATCCGCAGCATTGCCCGCGGCGGCGGACAGGCAGTGTTGACTGCCATGCACGATTTGCAACCAGACGTAAAAATCCGCTGCAGACCGCTTGCCTGCCAAGCCGCGGCTCAATAGGCTTGCCGCGCTGCGGCCCGCTGCTGCCTTCGGGCGCTTCGCCGGCGTCGCCGCGGCGCGATTCGACAACCATTGCACAAACAGTCCGGCGTGATCCGGCTGGGACGGAGACTCGTATGTTCCATCAACTTTTGACCCCGGTGGCCGGGGCGTTGTTGCCGTCGTTTCTGGTGGCGGCCATTCCGATTGCCATCGTGCTGCTGATGCTCGGCGTGTTGCGCCGTCCGGCCTGGCAGGCCTCGGCCGTCGGGCTGATCGCCGGGCTGATCATCGCCACCACGGTGTGGCAGTTGCCGCTGGGGCTGGCGCTCAATGCCGTGGCCTTCGGCGTGGTGTTTGCGCTGCTGCCGGTGATGTGGATCGTGTATGGCGCGCTGGTGCTGTACAACGTGGCCGTCAAGTCCGGTCGCTTCGAGCAGTTCCGGCTGTGGATGCTCGAACATCTGCCCAACGACCGGCGGCTGGTGCTGCTGGTGGTGGCGTTCTCGTTCGGCTGTCTGCTCGAAGGCATTGCCGGATTTGGCACGCCGGTGGCGATCACCAGCGCGCTGCTCATCGGCCTGGGGTTTCCGGCGCTGGAGGCGCTGACGTTCACCCTGATTTTCAACACCGCGCCGGTGGCGTTCGGCGCCCTGGGCGTGCCGCTGACCGTGCTCGGCGCGGTCACCAGCATGCCGGCGGAGCCGCTGGCGGCGATGGTCGGGCGGCAGTTGCCGTTTTTCGCCTTCCTGCTGCCGTTTTACGTCATTGCGCTGTACGGCGGCTGGCGTTCGATCCGCGCCCTGTGGCCGGCGTTGTGCGTGGCCGGCGGGAGTTTTGCGCTGGCGCAGTTCGCGTCGTCGAACTTCATCAGCTATCAGCTCACCGACGTGCTGGCGTCGATGGTCTCGCTCATCCTCACCGTGGCGTTTCTCAAGGTCTGGTCGCCCGCACCCGACGCCGAATTCGCCATCGCCCGCCCGGTGCGCGCTGCAGGCCAGCCGCGCGTGGGATATGGCGGCTGGCTGCCCTGGGTGGTGATCACCGCCGTGGTGATTTTCTGGGTGTACGCCAAGGTGTTCACCATCGGCGAGGCCAAGGTGCTGTGGCCGGGGCTGGACAAGCAGGTGTTCATCACGCTGTACAACAAGCCCTACGTCGCGCTGTGGGACTTCCAGCCGCTGGGCACGGGAACGGCGATTTTGCTGTCGGCGGTGGTGACCGCGGTGCTGGTGCGGCTGCCGGCGCGGGCGTTTTTCGCCGCGATGCGTGATGCCTGGGTGCAGGTGCGCATCGCCGTGCTCACCGTGTGCATGATCGTCGGCCTGGCGTTTTTGCTCAATTATTCGGGCATGAGCTACACCCTCGGGCTGGGCGTGGCCGCAGTCGGCGCGCTGTTCCCGCTGGTGTCGGCCTTCCTCGGCTGGGTGGCGGTGTTCCTGTCGGGCAGCGATACCTCGGGGAACGCGCTGTTCGGCAATCTGCAGGTGGTGGCGGCGCGCCAGCTCGGGTTCGACCCGGTGCTCATGGCGGCGACCAACTCGTCCGGCGGAGTGATGGGCAAAATGATTTCGCCGCAGAACATCGCCACCGGCGTGTCCACCACCGAGCTCAAGGGCCGGGAGGGCGTGGTGTTCGCCCGCACGTTCAAACACAGCGTGTTCCTCACCTTCCTGCTCGGCGTGCTGGTGTATCTGCAGCAGCACGTGCTGACCTGGATGGTGCCGCACTGAGCGCGCGGCGGCGCCGTCAGCGCGGCGAGGCGCCTGCCGCCTGCTCGGCGCGGTCCAGGGTGAACAGCAGATCGCTGTCGGCCGACTGCTGCAGCAGGATCTGCACCGGCAGGTTTTGCAGCTGCGGCGCCAGCCAGATCTGCGCGCCGATTTCGTTGGGCTGCGTCGAGCGCCGCACCAGATGCCAGCACGCCAGCGTCCCCGCACCCGTGGTCACGGTGTCGGTGCCCTCGACGGTGAACGACCAGTCGGTCATGCCGCTGGGCCGCGCCACGGCAAAGGTCAGCGTCGCCCCGGGGTGGAACGCGGCGGGCTGGGTGGTCAGGCGATGGGCGATTTGCAAGAACAGACTGGCGCTGTCCTGCACGTGCGGCTGCAGCGGCACCACCTGCGGGTTGGCGCTGAAATGCACCGTGCCGTCGGCCCGGTCAAAGCGCACCGACTTCTCGCGCGTGAACACGCGCTCGGTGTACAGCTGCGGGGCGAGCCAGCCGCCGTCGATGCGCCCGGTGCTGCGGTAGGCAAAACTGATGAGGGCGCTGCCCGACAGCGTGGCCTCGTAGCGGTCGCCGTCCACCGTCCACACCAGCGCACCGCTGCCGTGCAGCCTGCCACGCCAGTTGCCGCTGATGGTGTAGCTCAGCCGGGTGGAGGGCGGCCAGCCGTCGCCGGCCACGGGCGCGGGCTCGGCGGCAGACGCCGCAGCGGACGGCGCGCTGGCTGCGGCGGTCGTGCTTGCCGGCGGGGTGGGCGCAGCCGCAGGCAGGTCGGGGGCGCTGCCGCCGGCCGCGACGGCGTTGGACGCGGGCGCGGCAGGAGCGGACGGCGTGCTTGCCGGCAGCGCTGCTGCGGCGGAGGCGACGGCAACCGGCGCAACGGCCGCAGGTGCCGCGCGGGCCGGGGCCGGCCGTGGTGCAGGGGGCGGCGTGCGCAGCGGCGGCGCCGCCGGCGGTGGCGCGGCGGGCTTGAGCAGCTCGGTGTAAACCGGCGGGGCAAGCGGCGCGTCGCCAGCGGCCTGCATGGCGCCGCCGAGCCAGCGCAGCACGAGCAGATGCACCGCAGCGACGAGCGCGACCAGCAGCAGCGCGGCGGCCCACGCCGCCGGGCGCGATGGCCGCCGCGTCATGGCTGCGGCCCGTCCGGGGCCGCCGCGGCAAGAGGGGAGGACGACATGCGCGGTATTGTGCCGGCTGGCAGCGTGACCGGGCTGGTCAGCGTGCGATGCGGCGGCTATGCTGCCGGCATGGCAGATCGGCGACGCGAGGCATCATGGCACAGACCCCCGAGTTCAAGGACTTCATCCCCGGAATGGAGTTTTTCCAGACCCTGCTCAAAGGCAGCGGCATGCCCGGACAGTTCGCCAACTGGGTGGCGCCGACGCTGGACGTTGCCGAGATCGAGCAAAAAATCACCGACCTCAAAGCCGTGTTGAGCTGGCTCGAAACCAACGCGCGCATGACGCAGAACATGGTGCAGGCGCTGGAAGTGCAGCGCATGACGCTGCAGGCGCTCAAGTCGATGAACGTCGATCTGCAGGCGTTCGCGCAAAAAGTGGCAGAGCCGGCCGGCGGCACGGCGGCAGCACAGGGGCAAACCACGGCGCCGCCGCTGTTCGACCCGATGCAGTGGTGGACGGGCATGACGCAGCAGTTCACCGAGCTCGCCGCCAAGGCGCTGCAAGACGGGTTTGCCGCGGCGCCGGTGGCGGCCGCCGCAGCTGCCGCTGCCGCCCCGGGGGCAACCCAGCAGGCCGCCGCTGCGGCAGCCCCGCGTGGCGCAGCGGCAGAGAAAGCCGGTGCAGAGGAACCCGGCGCGCAGAAGGCCGGCGCGAAGAAAGCCGGCGTAGAAAAAGCCGGGATCAAAAAGGTGCCAGCCAAACGCTCGAAGCCGCGGGCCAAACCCGCCGGCGGCGCGGCGTGAACGCGGCGTTGCCATGCAGCCAGGCGGCGTACCGGCGACCGGCTGCGGCGCGGCCGCTCACACCCCGGCCCAGCGCACCAGGTCCTGCGCCGGCATCACGCCGGACTGGCGCCGGATTTCCTGTCCGCCGCGGTACAGCGCCAGGGTCGGAATGCTGCGGATGCGGCTGCGCACCGAAATCTGCGGGTTGGCGTCGGTGTCGACCTTGGCGAGCACGGCGCGGCCCTGCAGCAGCTTGGCCGCCTGGGCGAACTGCGGCGCCATCATTTTGCACGGGCCGCACCATTCGGCCCAAAAATCCACCAGCACCGGCAATTCGCTCTTGGCGATGAAGCGGTCGAAATTGGCGTCGGTGAGCACGATGGGCGCGGCAGGCAGCAGCTCCTGGCCGCAGTGACCGCAGACGGGGGCGTCGTGCAGCCGGTCGTCGGGAACTCGGTTGAGGGTGGCGCAGTGGGGGCAGACGATGAGCATGGCAGGGACTCGCGAGGGACGTTGCGGTGAAGCCGGATGGCCCGCCAGCGGCGCAGCGGCACGCGCTGTCGAACGATCTGAGCCGAACATGCGGCACCGGCGGTGATTTTTCAAGCGGCTGGCTCTGCCGCGCGGATGAGGCTACATTGCGCATCATCGTCCGCATTTGCCCGCTGTCAACCATGCCGCGCATTGCCTATCTGCCGCACAACCACGCCGAGCCCGAAGATCTGGTGACCGCCATCCGGCAGCGGCGGGGCGGCGAACTGCTCAACCTGGACCGCATGCTGCTGCACAGCCCGGCACTGGCCCGCGGCTGGAACGCCATGCTCGGCGCGGTGCGTGGCGAGCTCGACCTCGACCCGGCGCTGCGCGAGCTGGCCATCTGCGTGGTGGCGCGGCTCAACGGCGCCGATTACGAGTTCATGCACCACGCCCAGCCCTTTCTCGCCGCCGGCGGCAGCGCCGAGCAACTCGCGCTGCTGCACGACATCCCCGCGGCGGTGGACAACCGGCAGGCGTTTTCGCCGCGCGAGCGCGCGGTGATGGCGCTGGCCTACGACATGACGCGGCGGGTGCGGGTGAGCGAAGCGCATTTCGCCGCGGTGCGCTCGCTGTTGCCGCGGCAGCAGGTGGTCGAGCTCGTCGGCGTGATCGCAGCGTACAACATGGTGTCGCGGTTTCTGGTGGCGCTGGACGTCGGCATCGAAGATCGCCAGGGCGGCGATACGCAGCATTGATCGACGGTGTTGCCGGTCATGAACGGTCCAGCCGTGGAACCCGCCGACGAGCCGCAGCGGCTGCGGCTCGTGCACGAGCTGCTGCAGCTCGACACCCGGGACGATGCGATTTACCGCCGCAAGGTCGACATCCTGCGCCGGGTGTTTGCCGTACCCATCGCCCTGCTGGCGCTGACGACCGAACGCGAGCAGCGTTTCATCGCGGTGCACGGCCTGCCGCTGGCGGCGATGCCGCGGGAACGGGCGATTTGCTCGCTGCTGCAGCAGCCGCCGTTTGCCCCGCTGGTGCTGACCGATGCGCGCGACGACCCGCGGGCGTGCTCCAGCCCGCTGGTGACGCAACATGGCGTGCGGTTTTACGCCGGGGTGCCGCTGCTGCTCGACGGCGCCCACCCGGTGGGCACGCTGTGCATCATGGACACGGCACCCCGCCGGCTCGACGCCGCGCAGACCGCGCTGCTGGCCGATTTTGGCGCGCAGCTGGCGGCGACGATGCAGGCCATGCTCGACGCGCAACGCCTGTTGCACAAGGCGCGGCAGCAGGAGGCCGAGCTGGCCCGGGAGCGGGCATTGCTGCGCACGGTGATCGACGGCACGCCCAGTCTGATCGCCGCGGTCGATGCAGACGGACGCTTCACCCTGGCCAATGCGGCGTTCGCCCGCATGGTCGGCAGCCCGGCGCAGGAGCTGATCGGCCGGCGGCTCGATGCGGTGACTCCGCCGCAGGTGCAGGCGGCGTATGCCGCGCTGCGCCAGCGCATGCAGCAGCGTGGCGGGGCGGTGAAAGACCGCTTGAGCCTGACGCTGGGTGAACGCACGTGGAAGCTGCTGGTCACGCTGGCGCCGCTGCACGACGGGCAGGGCCGCGCGCAGGGCGTGGTCAGCGTGGTGCAGGACATGACCGAGTTCGACGCCATCAGCGCCGACCTGGAAAAGCTGCAGGACATCCAGCGCCGCGGCGAGGCGTTCACGCAGCAGGGCACCTGGTCGCTGGATCTGGACAGCGGGGTGATGACCATCAGCGAAGGCTTTGCGCGGCTGCTGGGGTTCGACCCGGGGCAACGCCGCATCAGCCATGCGCAACTGCGCGAGCGCATCGACCCGCGCGATCATGCCGGCATCGACGCCGTGTTCGCCCAGGCGCGCGCTGCGGACACCGGGTTTCGCTTCGATTACCGCCTGGCGACGCCACCTGGACAGAGCCCGCGCTGGCTGCGGGCACGTGGCGATGTGGTGCGCGACGCGCAGGGACGGGCGCAGGCCTTCGTCGGCATCACGCAGGACGTGACCGAGGAAATCGACGCCAAACGGCTGATCGACACCCAGCACAGGCTGCTGTCGGGGCTGAACACCGCGGTGCAGGCGTTTTTGCAGCAGGTGCAGTCGCAGTCGGTGTGGGACCGCATGCTGCAGCATCTGCTGGCCGTCAGCGAGGCCGACTATGGCTTTCTCGGCGAAGTGCTGTTCGACGTCGAGGCCACGCCCTGCCTGAAAATCCATGCGATCACCAACCTGTCGTGGAGCGTGCAGTCCGATGCGCTGTACGCCCGGGTGATGGCCGGGGACATGATGTTCTGCAACCCCGACAACCTCATCGGCGCGGTGATGAAGGAGCGCGCCCCGGTGATCGTGCCCGACATGCGCCACGACCCGCGCCGCGGCGGCCAGCCGCCGGGGCATCCGGAGTTGACGAATTACCTGGGCATTCCGCTGTTCCAGGGGGAGGAACTGGTCGGCGTGGTGGCCATCGCCAATCGCAGTGCCGGGGTCGATGCCTCGCTGGTGCAACTGCTCGAACCGTTCGTCAGCACCTACGCCATCATGATCGTCACCCTGCGCCAGCGCCGCGCGCAGCAGCAGTACGAGCAGCAACTGCTCGAAAGCAAGCAGCAGGCCGAGCGCGCCAACCGCGCCAAGTCGCAGTTTCTGTCGTCCATGTCGCACGAGCTGCGCACTCCGCTCAATTCCATTCTGGGGTTTGCGCAGCTGCTGGGCGCGTCGCGCCGCGAGCCGTTGTCCGACAGGCAGCGCGGATTTGTCGACCACATCACCCAGGCCGGCCAGCATTTGCTCAGCCTGGTCAACGACGTGCTCAATCTGGCGAAAATCGAGGCGGGCGAACTCACCCTCTCGCCGGAGCCGCTGCCACTGGCCGGGCTGGCGCAGACGGCGTGCGACATGGTGGCCGATCTGGCGCGCGCGCGGCAGGTGCGCATCGACAACCAAGTGGTCGACGCGGCGCTGCACGTCTGCGCCGACCTCACCCGCCTGCGGCAGGTGGTGCTCAACCTGCTGTCCAACGCCATCAAATACAACCGGCCGGGCGGCAGTGTGCGTGTGCAGCCGTTGCCGCTGCAGCGCGACGCGGCCGACGGCGTATGGCGCTGCGGACTGGCGATCGCCGATACCGGGATCGGCATCCCGGCGGACCGGCAGCACCGCGTGTTCCGCGCCTTCGAGCGTCTGGGGCAGGAGACCGGGCCGATCGAGGGCACCGGCATCGGCTTGATGATCACCAGGGAGCTGGTCGAGCGGATGAACGGCACCATCGGGTTCGACAGCCGCGAAGGCGAGGGCTCGACCTTTTACGTGCGCCTGCCCGCCGTGCTGCCCGACGCGCCGGCCGGCTGCGGGCAGCCGGATGGTGATGCGCCGCAGGCCGCCGCCGTGGCGCAGCGTGCAGCGCCGTCGGCGGCGCTACGGCAGCACCTGGTGCTCTACGTCGAGGACAACCCGGCCAACGCCGCGCTGATGCGGGAAATCGCCGCCGAGCGCGACGACGTGCGGCTGCTGCTGGCGCACGACGGTGAGCAGGCGCTGGAGCTGGCGCTGTTGCATCGCCCTGAGCTCATTCTCATGGACATCAATTTGCCGGGGCTGTCGGGCCAGCAGGCGGCGGCGCGGCTGAAAACCTGGCCGGAAACCGCCGGCATCCCGATTTTTGCCTTGTCGGCCGACGCCACGGCGTCCACCCGCGAGCGCGCGCAGCAGTCCGGGATGTTCAGCGGCTATCTGACCAAGCCCATCGTTCTCGAACAGATCCACGCCGTGTTCGACGCCCTGCGCGACGGCAGGCCGTTGACGCCGGTGTGGCAGGAGGCAGGCGGATGAGTGGATTCGACGGAACCTTGCAGGCCGAACTGCCCGCAGCGCTGGCGCAGGCGCGCATTCTCATCGTCGATGACAATCCGGCGAACGTCACCGTGCTCAGGGAGTTGCTCGACGAAGCCGGGTACCGCCAGGTCGACGCCGAAACCTCGCCGCTGCGGGCGATCGGGCGCTGGCAGCAGCAACCCTACGACCTGCTGCTGCTGGACATGCGCATGCCCGAGCTCGACGGCCTGGAAGTGATGCGCCGGCTGCAGCAGGACCTGGCCGACGGCGATTACCTGCCCTGCATCGTGCTGACGGCGCAGACCGACAGCGCCACCCGCGACGCGGCGCTGGACGCCGGGGCGCTGGACGTCATCCTCAAGCCGTTCGATTTCGACGAGACGCTCAAACGCATCCGCAACGCGCTGCAGACCCGGCTGTTGCACCGCAGCGCGCAGCAGCGTGTGCAGGCGCAGCAGCGCGACATCGCGTATCTGGCCAGCCATGACGCCGTCACCGGCCTGCTCAACCGCCGCGGGCTGTGCGCGCAACTCACCGCGTGGGCAGCCGGACATCACGGCGCGATGACGGTGTTGCTGCTCGAAATCACCGACGCCGATCAGCTGCTGCTGCTCGCCGGCGCCGAGTCGGTCGACGTGTTGCTGCGCACCGCGGCGCAGCGCCTGCACGACGCGGTGCAGGCGCTGGGCGGGCTGTGTGCGGTGTGGGGCGGTCAGGTGCTGCTGGCGGTGTTGCCGCTGCCGGCAACCGCCGCCGAGCCGCATATCGGCGCGCTGCTGTCGCAGGTGCTGGCTCCGGTGAGCGTCGGCGACGCCAGCGTGACCCTGCATGGCCGCGGCGGTTACGCCGCGCTGCACGGCGACGACGCCGGGCTGCCACTCGAACCGCGGCTGAATCAGGCCGTGCGTGCGGCCAGCCTGGCACTGGCCGGCGGGCACCGCAAAAGCAACCGCGCCGGCGCCTTCGACCAGGCGCTGGCGGCGCGGGTGGAGCGCCGCCAGCGCATCGAACACGCGCTGCACGCGGCGTTGCAGACGGCGCCGGAACAGTTCACCCTGGCGTACCAGCCGAAGGTGGACATCGCCCGCCGCCAGCTGGTCGGCTGCGAGGCCCTGCTGCGCTGGCAGCACCCGCAGCTTGGCTGGGTGTCGCCGGGGGAATTCATTCCGATTGCCGAGGAAAGCGGCGCCGTCGAACCGCTGGGGCTGCTGGTGCTCGACCAGGCGCTGGGTTTTGCCGCCCGGCTGCAGCGGGCCGGCCGTGCCGTGCCGGTGGCGGTGAACGTGTCGGCGGTGCAGTTCGAGCTCATGCGCGCGCGCGGCAGCAGCCTGGTGGAACAAACCCAGTTGCTGCTGCAGCAGCACGGCGTGGCGCCGGCGCTGCTGGAGCTGGAAATCACCGAGTCGGCGCTGCTGACTGGGGTGGACTGGCTGCTGGCCAAGCTGCAGCGGCTGCGCGACCTGGGCGTGAGCCTGGCGCTGGACGATTTCGGCACGGGCTATTCGTCGCTGTCATATCTGCAGCAGTTGCCGATCGCGACGCTGAAAATCGACCGGGCGTTCGTCGATGGCGCCGCCGACCGTCCGCGGCAGGCGGCGCTGCTGGGCAATATCCTGCGGCTGGCGGCGGACCTCGGTCTGGCTGCCGTGGCTGAAGGGGTGGAGCAGGCCGCCGACCTGGATTTGCTCCAGTCGCTGGGCTGCCCGGTGGCGCAGGGCTATGCCTACAGCCGGCCCCTGGCCGCCGATGCCTTCGTCGCCTGGGCGCAGACGTTCTGAACGCGGTCTGCACGGCGGCGGAGTCGCGGTGCCGGCTCAGGCTCTGCGTGCGCAGTCCGTCGCGTGGCTGCCCGGCGGTGCGGCTAGCCGCCGTGCCCGCGCCGCCAGCGCCGGCAGGCCGCGCAGCGCGCGCACGCCGTACCAACTCGCCCATTCTCCGGGGATGCAGTGCACCTCGGCGTGCAGCGCCCGCGCCGCCAGCGCGGCGCGCACCTCGTCGGCATGCGCCGGGCGGAAGCGGTACGGCTCACTGGACAACAGCACCAGATCGACCGCTCGTAGCCACGGTGCGTCCCAGTCGAACTCCGGGTAGCGCGAGCGTCCGCGACGCTGCAGGCCGTCGCCGCCTTGCACAGCGGGCAGGGTGTGCCAGCCGACTGCGGCCAGGCTGCGGCTGATGTAGGTGTCGCGCGCTACCGTCATCCACGGCGCGCGCCAGATCAGGTAGAGCACGCGGCGCGGTGACGCCTGCAGCGCCTGCAGCGTCTGCAGCATGGCGTGCATGCGCTGCGCCAGCGCCTGCGCGCGCGCGGCCACACCGGGCACGCCGCCGAATGCTTCGCCGAGCAGCCGCAGTAACGGCACGTTGTCCGCCGGCGACTGCGGGTGGGTGACGACGATGTGCGGGACGAAACCGCGTAGCGCGTCCACGGTTTCGCGGGTGTTTTCGTCGATGTTCACCAGCACGTGCGTCGGTCGCAGCGCGCGCAGGGCGTGCAGATCGACATCCTTGGTGCCGCCGACTTTGGCTATGCCGCGCACCGCGCTGCGCGGATGCACGCAAAACCCGGTGCGGGCCACGATCTGTGGCCCCAGACCGAGGGCGAACAGGGTTTCGGTCAGACTGGGAACCAGGCTGGCGATGCGGGCCTGGCTGCCGGCGGCGGCAAAACGCTGACCGAGGGCGTCGGTGGCTGGCATGCGACGTTCAGGCTGCCTGCGCGGCGCCGGCGGTGTCGGCGCGGGCGATCTGCCCCAGGCTCTCGACTATCAGGCGCTGCGGCGCGATGCGCCAGCCCAGCTGCTGTTCGATGGCGAGTACCGCGCGCATGGCCAGCAGCGAATGCCCGCCGAGGTCGAAAAAATTGTCGGTGCGCAGCACCTGCGGCACGCCCAGCAGCTCGCTCCAGATGGCGGCGATGCGCTGCTCCGCGGCGGTCTGCGGCAGCAAGGCGGCAGACGGGGCGGGGGCCTCTGCGGAAGCCGGAGCGGGCAGCGCGGCGCGGTCGAGTTTGCCGTTGGGCAGCCGCGGCAGCGCGGCCAGCGGCACGATGTGCTGCGGCACCATGTAGTGCGGCAGCCGCTGGCGCAAGGCCTGGCGCAGCGTGGCGGCGTCGGGTGCGGGCGCGCCGGCGGCGGGCACGACGTAGGCCACCAGCCGGGTGTCACCGGCGTCCAGGGTCTGCGTGCCCAGCGCGCAGTCGCCGACGCCGGGTTGCGCACGCAGCGCGGCGTCGATTTCCGCCGGCTCGATGCGGTAGCCGCGCAGCTTGAGCTGGTGGTCGAGCCGCCCGAGGTGTTCGAGCTGGCCGTCGCTGCGCCAGCGGCCGAGGTCGCCGGTTTTGTACAGCCGCGTGCCGGCTCCGGCGCCGAAGCCGTCGGCGACGAAGCGTTCGGCGCTGAGCTGGGGCCGGTCGAAATAGCCCAGCGCGACACCGGCGCCGCCGATGTGGATTTCGCCGGGAAAACCGATCGGGCAGGGCTGACCGTGGGGGTCGAGCACATGGATCTGCGTGTTGGCGATGGGCCGGCCGATGGCGATGGGCTGCTGCGGCTGCACCTGCCAGCAGCTCGACCACACCGTGGTTTCGGTCGGGCCGTACAGATTCCACACCGCGGCGCACGCCGCCAGCAGCCGCGGCGCCAGATCGGCAGGCAGGGCCTCGCCGCCGATCCAGGCGCGCAACCCCGGCGAGCCGCTCCAGCCGCTGTCGAGCAGCGCACGCCAGGTGGACGGGGTGGCCTGCAGCACCGTGGCGCCGCTGCCTTGCAGCAGCGCGCGCAGCGCGGCGGGGTCGCGCGCCTGCGCGGCGTCGGCGAGGACGACGCGCGCGCCGACGTACAGCGGCAGCAGCAATTCGGCCACGGCGATGTCGAACGACAGCGTGGTCACCGCCAGCAGCACGTCGCCGGCGGCCAGTCCCGGCGCGCGCGCCATGCCGTGCAGCAGATTGGCCACGGCGCGGTGCGGCACGAGCACCCCCTTGGGCCGCCCGGTCGAGCCGGAGGTGTAGATGAGGTAGGCGGGATCGTCGGCGCGGGGGTCGCGCTGCGGGTCCGCAGGCAAGGGTGTGGTGCGTTGCCGGCCGGCGAGTTCGGCGCCGTCGAGGGCGAACTGCGGCACCCCGGCTGCGGACAGCAGCGGCAGCAGCGCGGTTTCGGTGAGGATGGCGTGCAGCCGGGCGTCACCGGCCATGTCGAGCAGCCGCAGCGGCGGAAACGCCGGGTCCAGCGGCACGTAGGCGGCGCCGGCGTGCAGCACACCGAGCAGCGCGGCGGGCAGGTCGGTGTGGCGCTGCAGGCACAGGCCGACGCGGTCGCCGCGACCGATGCCATGCTGCCGCAGCAACTCGGCGATGCCCAGCGCGCGGGCGTGCAGCGCGGCATACGTGAGGGCGTGGCCGCGGCTGTCGCTGACGGCAAGGCGTTCGCCGCGGTCTGCGGCGCCGGTGGACAGGAGCTGCGGCAGGGTGCGGTGCAGCGGCGCGGCGGCGTCTTGCGTGGCGTTCCATCGGGCGAGCAGCGCGCGCTGCGTCGGGGTGCACAGGGGGTGGGCGTACAGCGGCAGATCGGGTTGCGCCAGCAGACTGCTGCACAGCTGCACATAGCTGTCGAGCAGGTGTCGTGCGGTTTCGGCGCGGAACAGGTCGGTGGCGTATTCGAGGTGCAGGCGCTGGGTGAATTCGGTGTCGATGTGCAGCGACAGGTCGAACTGCGCGGCGACGCGCTCGAAATCGAACGCCGCGTAGCTGAACGGCACGGCGGCGCGCACCCCCAGCGGGGCGTTGAGCACGTTGAACAGTACGCGCACCAGCCCCGGCGGCACGTCGGTGCGACGCGCCTGCAGGCGTTCGACGACTTCGTCGAACGGCGCATCCTGGTGCGCGTAGGCCTGCAGCGCGGTGTCGCGCACCTGCATGGCGAACTGGCGGAAGGTTTGTTCCAGGGCGACGTGGTTGCGCATCACCAGGGTGTTGACCAGGGTGCCGACCAGCGGTTCGGTGGCGGCGTGCTGGCGGTTGGCGATGGGTGTGCCCACGGCGATGTCACTGCTGCGGCACAACCGCGCCAGCAGCACGTCAAACGCCGCCAGCAGCAGCATGAACGGGGTCAGGCCATGCGTGGTCGCGGCGTCGCGCAGCGCCTGCTGTAACGCCGCCGGCAGTGGGGCGACCAGGGTATGGCCGCGGCCGCTGGGTGCTGCGGTGCGGGGAAAATCGACCGGCAGCGGCAGTTCGCCCAGGTCGTGCAGCCGCTGCGTCCAGTACGCCAGATGCGGCTCGCGCGCCGCGGCCAGCGCGGCGCTGCGCTGCCAGGCGGCGTAATCGGCGTAGTGCAGCGGCAGCGGCGGCAGGCGTGCCGCGGCCTGCCCGGCGTCGCCGTGCAGCAGGCCGGCGTAGAGTTCGAGCGCGTCGCGCGACAGCACCGCCAGCGCCCAGTTGTCGGCGATGGTGTGGTGCAGGACCCAGAGCAGCACATGGTCGTCTGCGGCCAGTTGCATCAGGCAGACGCGGTACAGCGGCGCGGTGCGCAGATCGAACGGCTGCGCCGTCAGCGCGGTGGCGGTGTGGCGTGCGGCGGCTTCGCGCGCTGCCGGATCGAGCGCGCGCAGGTCCACGCGCTGCAACGGCGACGGCAGCGTCGGCAGAATGACCTGTACCGGCTCGCCATCCTGCAGCGCGAATTGGGTGCGCAGCGCTTCGTGGCGGGCGATGAGCAGCGTCAGCGCCTGCTCCAGCCGCGCGGCGTCGAGCGGGCCGCGCAGCCGCAGCGGGGCGGTGACGTTGTACGCCACCGTTTGCGGATGGAACTGCTGGATCAGCCACATGCGCCGTTGCGACAGCGACACCGGCAGCGCGGCGTCGCGCGGCTGCGGCGGGATGGGCAGGTCGGTCGTGGCCGTGGCTTGCAGGCGGTCGAGGTGTTGCGCCAGATCGCGCAGCCGCAGGTGGTGGAACAGGTCGGCCAGCGGCACGCTGCGCCCCAGCCGTGCCTGCAGCCGCGAGCGCACCTGGGTGAGGGTCAGCGAATGCCCGCCGAGATCGAAAAAATGGTCGTCGCTGCCGAAGTCGGTGGTGTGCAGCACCTCGCTCCAGATGGCCCACAGCAGCCGTTCGGTCGGGGTGTCCGGCTCGCGGCGCGGGGTGATGGCGGCATCGCTCAGCCGCTGCGGCGCGGGCAGCGCGCGTCGGTCGATTTTGCCGCTGGCGGTCAGCGGCAGCGCCGGCAGCGCCAGCCAGGCCGACGGAACCATGTAGTGCGGCAGGCTGGCCTGCAGCATCTGTCGCAGCGTCTGCAGCGGGGTGTCGGCCGCGTCGGCGTGCAGCACGACGTATGCCGCCAGCTCCTGCTCCCCGCCGCCAGGCCGGACGGCGGGGAGCCAGGGGACGACCACCGCCTGCGCCACGGCGGGGTGGCGCAGCAGATGGCGCTCGATCTCGCCGGGTTCGATGCGAAAGCCGCGCAGCTTGATCTGATCGTCGTTGCGCCCGGCGATGTACAGCAGCCCCTGCGCCGACCAGTACCCGAGGTCGCCGCTGCGCAGCAGCCGCTGCCCCGGCTGGCCCGCGGGCTGGACGAACCGCCCGGCGGTCAGCTCGGGCGCGCCGAGGTAGCCGCGCGCCAGGCCGGTGCCGGCGATGCACACTTCGCCGACGACGTCGAATGGCAGCAGCCGCAGCCGGTCGTCGCGCACGTCGATGCGCAGATTGTCCACCGGCCGGCCGACGGGCAACACGGCGCTGTCAGGCAGGTGGGCGCAATCGATGACAGACGCGCTGCTGTCCTCGGTGGCTTCGCTCGGCCCGTAGAAGTTCATCAGCCGGGCCTGCGGCAGCACGGCATGGAAGCGCGCGGCGAGCGCGGCGTCCAGCGGTTCGCCGCCGAACTGGATGACGCGCAGGCTGGTGCAGGCGGGCAGCGCCGGATCGTCGACCAGCGCGCGCGCCGTCGACGGGGCGAGGGTGAGATGGGTGATGCCGTCGCGGATCACGGTCTGCAGCAGGGCCGGCAGATCGCGTTGCAGCCCCGGCGGCGCCAGATGCACCGCCGCACCGCATAGCAGCGGCAGGAAAAACTCCGACACCGAGGCATCGAAACTCAGCGACGATTTTTGCAGCAGGCGGTCGTTCGCGCCGAAGTCCACCGCGCGCAGATTCCACAGTTTGTGGTTGACCACGGCGCGGTGCGTGAGCATCACCCCCTTGGGCTGGCCGGTCGAGCCGGAGGTGAAAATCACCAGCGCGACGTCGTCGGCGGTGGTTTCGCTTGGCGGCGTGGCGCAGCCTTCGGGGGCGTCGAGCGGGGCGTCGAGCACGTGCAGCGGGTGCGGGGCGGCGGCGTGGGCCTGCGCCTGCAGCTCGGGCTGGGTGAGCACGACGCGCGCGGCGGTCTGCTGCAGGATGTCGCGCAGACGCGCGGGCGGCAGGTCGGCGTCGAGCGGCACGTAGGCACCGCCAGCCTTGAGCACGCCGAGCAGGGCGACGACGAGCTGCAGGCGGCGCTCCATCCACACCGGGACGTAGACGCCGCGGCGCACGCCGAGGGTGCGCAGCGTGTGCGCGAGCTGGTTGGCGGCCTGGTCGAGCGCGGCGTAACTCAGCCACTGCGCGCCGCAGCGCACCGCACAGGCCTGCGGCGTGCGATGCGCCTGCGCGCTGACCAGCGCGTGCAGGGTGTGCGGCGGCCGCGGCTGGGGCAGCGGCTGCAGCGCCAGCAGCGCGGCGCGTTCGCGCGGGCCGAGCAGGTCGATGTCGTCGAGCGCGGCGTCTGCGTGGGAGGGGAGGAGTCGCAGCAGTTGATCCAGGCGCTCGCTGAGGAAAAGCGTGTGGCGCAGCGCGGCGCCGGCGCGCGGGTCGAGTACCAGATCGACCGGCAGGTCGGCGCTGTCGCCGTAATCGCGCACATACGCGGCGATGGCGGCAAACCCGGGATGGCCGCTGAACGGCGCGAAACGCAACCGCGCCTGCCCGAGCGTGGCCTGCGGATCGAACGGCTCGAACGACACCAGCAGGTCGAAGTGCATGCCGGCAACCCCCTGCCGCGGCGGCGCCTGCACCAGCGCGCGGTCCAGCGGGTATTGCTGGTGGCGCAGCACCTGCCGCGTGTCTTCGGCCAGGGCCTGCAGCAGCGCCGTCCACGAGGTCTGCGCCGCTACGCGCAGTCGCAGCGGCAGGGTGTTGGCAAACATGCCGACGGTGAGTTTGTCGACGGCGTCTTTGCGGTTGTGCACCGGCATGCCGACGACGACTTCGGCCTGACCGCTGATTTTGGCGCAGTACACGGCAAGCAGACCGAGCAGCGCCTGTGCCGCCGACACACCGTGTGCCGCGGCGTGCCGTTGCAGCGCCTGCCAGTGCGCGGCGGGGGCGGTCCAGCGATGGTGCAGCGGCGCAGGGGGCGCCAGCGTGGCGGCCGCAGGCGCGCCGCCGCCGTCGCTGCCGGCCAGACGCTGCTGCCAGAACAGCGCGTCGCGGGCGTAGCGGGGCGACTGCAAATAGGCCTGCTCACGGGCGACGAAGCGGGCGTAGGACGGGCCGGGTGACGCCGGCGCGTGCTCGCCGCGGCTCAGGGCGCCGTAGCGCTGCAGGATGCGCTGGCCGACGCGCATCACGGCGTAGCCATCGACCAGCAGGTGGTTGAAGCCGAGCAGCCAGACGTACTGGTCGGCAGCGGTGCGCCACAGCGCCATGTGCCACAGCGTCGCGCCGTGCACGTCGATGCCACGCGACTGCAGCGCGGCGATGTCGTCGGCAGCGCGCTGCGCCGCCTGCGCGGCATCGCCGCAGGCGGCAAAGGCGTCGGTGAAGGGCAACTGCCAGTGCACTTCCGGCTGGATCTGCCATTGCGGCGTGTCGCCTGCGGTGTGCAGCCGCGCGCGCAGCATCGGTTCGGCGGCGATGACGTCGCGCGTGGCCTGGTCGAGCAGCCGGGGGTCGATGGCGCCGTCGATCGACACGCTCACGCCGATGGTGTAGATCGCGCTGCCGAGCAGCTCCTGGCGCAGCAAAATGTCCCGCTGCGTCTGGCTCAGGGCACACGGCATGGTGGCGGCTGCCGTTGGCGGCGGGGTGTCAGGGGTGAGGCAGGCGGACATGGAGCACATCACGCGGGTGCTAGCGGTTGAGTGTCATTTTCATCGCTGGGAGTTGCCAGCCAAGGGGTTTGGCCGCCGCGCACCATATCACTCGGCTTTTGTGTGAACTATTCCACTTTTGCGGGGGCGCGCCGCCTTGGTCTCAGGGGCGCCGGCCGCTACGATCGGTGTCCCGCGCTGCAAAGCAATGCGCGATGCGCCGCACTCCCACAGAATGAAAGAATCGCCGTTTTCCGCGCCGCCCGACGCTGCTGCGCAGCTCGGTCGGCTGGGCCTGTTCACGCACAGCGCACAGGAGGCGGCTTTTTTGCGCGCCGAATGGGAGGTGATCGGCGCGCGTGTGCGGCAGATCGGTTTGTACGGCGGGCTGGCGTTTCTGGCAGCGACGTTCACCGATCTGGCCGTGCTCGGGCCCAGCCCGGTGTACTGGAGTTTTCTGGCGGTGCGCTTCGTCGTCCTTGGCTGGGGGCTGTGGCTGGCGCGCGCTGCACGGCAGCCGCTGAAGGACGATGGGCGGCGGGTGGCCAACGCGCTGCTGGGCTTCATCAGCAGCATCATGCTGATTTTTCTGCTCGTCGTGCTGGCTTACGGCGGCAGCGCGGAATACCACTCGATCACCGCGCTGGCGCTGATTTTCGCCTGCTACGCCTATGTGCCGGTGTTGCGCCGCGAGGCCATGGCCGTCGGCCCGGTGTTCACGCTGCTGTTTGCCGTGGTAGTGGCCACGTCGCTGCGGGTGGATGCCAAATTCGTCAATATCGCCGTGGTGCTGTTCGGCTTTGCCAATCTCGCCGGGTGGCAGATCGCGGTGTCGCTCAACCGCGGCATGCGGCTGGCATGGCTGGACCGCCTGCGGCTGCAGCAGGAGGCGCAGGCGGCGCAGCAGGCGCGCGCCGCCGCCGAGCAAAGCGAGCAGAACCTCGAACGGCTGTTCGACGCCGCGCCGATGCCGCTGGTGCTGGTGCGTACCGCCGATGCCCGCGTGCTGCGCTACAACGCGGCGGCCAAGACATTGTTCGACCCCGCAGACCGCTACAAAGACGCCATTTTCACCACCGACTTTTACGCCCAACCGCAGCAGCGGCAGCAGCTGCTCGCCCGGCTGCAGGCCGAGGGCGCGGTGCGGCAGGTCGAAGTGCAGATGAAAACCGCCGAGGGCCGGCCGTTGGACGTGCTGTTTTCCATGCGCATGGTGCGCTTTGCCGGCGAAGACTGCGTCATCACCGGGATGGTGGAGATCACGGCGCAAAAACGTCTGGAGCAGCAGTTGCGCGCGCTGGCGCACACCGACCCGCTGACCGGGCTGCAAAACCGGCGCGGGTTTTTCCATCTGGTCGATCAGGCCATCGCCCAGTCGCCAGCCGATGGCCCGGGGCCGTGCGTCATCCTGCTCGACCTGGACCACTTCAAACGCATCAACGACCAGTACGGCCATCCCGTCGGCGACGAGGTGCTGGTGGAGTTCGCCCAGGTGGTGCTGGCGCTGTTGCGCGACGGCGATGTGTTCGCCCGCATGGGCGGCGAGGAGTTTTGCATTCTGCTGCCGCATGCGCGCGCAGCGCAGGCGCTGGAAGTGGCCGAGCGGGTGCGCGAATTCATCGCCAGCCATCCGTTCCACACCGCCGCCGGCGTGGTGCGGCTGAGCCTGAGCATTGGCATCGCCGGCTGCGACGCCCGCGCCAGCAGCATCGACGACGTGCTGTCGCAGGCGGACAAGGCGCTGTACCGCGCGAAACAGGGCGGAAGAAACCGCAGCGAGTTGTATTGCGCCTGAAGCGGCCCGAACCCGCAAGCGGGGCGGGGTTATGTTCCAAATAAGAATTATTCGCAATAAGATGCAGCCATCGTTTCGCCGTGGCTGCGCCGTTGCGCAAGCGGTGAAGCGGTTTTTCTTGGAGGGTGCATCGATGGGAATGACCGAACTGGCCGTGAGCCTGATAGCCGTGGTGCTGTTGACCTGGGCGGTGATGGAGGGATCGAAATGACGCTGCAGCCGGACAAGCACACGGTTGTGGCTGGTCAGGGGCTGCCCGGGCGGGCGCCGCTGGTGCTGCATTCGCGCGAGCTGTTCCGCCAGGGCGCGGTGGTGCAAATCCGCCACCAGGGGCAGACGTACCAGTTGCGTCTGACCCGGCAGGACAAGCTGATCCTGACCAAATAAGCCGCCCTGACCGCTATTCGTTTTTGTTGGTTTTTCGCCCGCCAGCAACCGTGCGGAACAGTCCTCCCGCGCGGCAGGCCAGCCTCGCGACATACTCTGTATGCACGATCGACTCGATGACACTGCCGCGTCCGCCGAGCCGCTGATCGCGGGGACGCTGGCGTTGATGATGTTTTATGCCGACAAGCCGAGCGTGGCCGCAATGCAGAAAATCGGCCGCAACCTGCAGACCCTGCAACAGCACCCGGGCATCGGCGCCGAGCTCAGCGTGGTCTGCCGCCGGCTGGCGACGTACTGGCTGACGCTGGGGTGCGAGGTGCAGGCGGTCGACGCCCACACCGCCTGCCGGTTTGCCGCGGCGTCTGCGGCGCTGCAATAAACAGGCGTAGAGGTCAGGCGTCGGTGCCGTGCGGTAGCAGCCGGGCGAGCAGGCCGTCGAGCTCGTCGAGCGAGGAAAAGCCGATGGCGATCTCGCCGGCGAACTGGCCTTTGCGCCGGGACTTGCCGCGGATTTGCACCGGCGCGGCAAACTGCTCGGAGAGCTGTTCTTCCAGCCGCTGCCAGTCGCGGTTTTTGCCGGAGTCGGCGGTCTTGGGGGCGGGCGGGGAGCGTTGCTCCTGCTGCATTTTGGCCACCAGCCGCTCGGCGTCGCGCACACTCAGGCGCCGGGCCTGAATCTGCTGCGCCGCCTGAACCTGCTGTGCCTTGTCCAGAGCGAGCAGGGCCCGGGCGTGCCCCATGTCCAGATCGGCGGCCAGCAGCATGGTTTGCACCGTTTCGCTGAGGTTGAGCAGGCGCAGCAGATTGGTCGTGGCGGTGCGCGAGCGACCGACGGCCTGCCCGGCTTGTTCGTGGGTGTAGCCGAATTCGTCGATCAGCCGGGCGATGCCGCGGGCTTCTTCCAGTGGGTTGAGGTCTTCGCGCTGCAGGTTTTCGATCAACGCCATCGCCAGGGTGGCGCGGTCGTCGGCGTCTTTGACCAGTGCGGGAACCGTGTCCAGCCCGGCCAGCCGGGCGGCGCGGCTGCGGCGCTCGCCGGCGATGATTTCGTAGCGGCCGTCGGGCAGGGCGCGCACCAGGATGGGCTGCATCACCCCTTGTGCCTTGATGCTCTGCGCCAGTTCGTACAGCGCGCCTTCGTCCATCTGGGTGCGTGGCTGGAAGCGACCTGGAACCAGATCGTCCAGCCGCAGCTCGCGCACCGCGGCGGCGTCGGCTTCGGTCCAATCGACCGACGGGCCAAGCAGGGCGTCGAGCCCGCGGCCGAGTCCTTTGGGTTTTTTGTTTGCCATGAGGATGCAGGGCGGTCAAACGGGATCAGGGGTGGGATTGTGCCTGACGCGCTGCAGCAGGGCAGCGAGCAGGGCGCGGCCTTGCGCCCAGTCGCCGAGCGCGGAGTCGGCGTTGACATGACCGCAGCAGCCCAGATCGACGGCGTCGGCGCCCCATGCCGCGGCGAGCTGCCGCGAGGCCGAGGCGCTGGCATATGGATCGTCTGCGCTGTAGGCGACGGTGGCGGCAAACGGCAGCGGCCGGTTCGACAGCGGACGGCGCCAGGGCAGCAGCGGCGCTGGCAGGTCGGGACGCTGCAGATCGGGCGGGGCGACCAGCAGTGCACACGCCACGCGATGCACCTGGCGGCTGCTCGCCGCCCAGGCGGCAACCAGGTGGCAGCCCAGGCTGTGCGCTGCCAGCGCCACCGCGCCGGGCTGCGCGAGGACGATGTCTTCGAGGCGGGCGATCCAGTCACCGCGCCGCGGCGTTTGCCAATCGGCCTGCTCGACCAGGGTGTCGGCGTACACCGATTGCCAGCGCCGTTGCCAATGGCCGGGGCCCGAGCCGAGCCAGCCCGGCAGCAGCAGCACGCGAAGCGGCGGTGCGGTCATGCAGCCAGCGGCAGGCGGTCGACCATTTCCTGCGCGAAGTCGACGAAGGCGCGTGCGCCGCGGCTGGCCGGATCGAACACCACCCCGGGCAGGCCGTAGCTCGGCGCTTCGGCCAGGCGGACGTTGCGCGGGATGACGGTGTTGAAGACCTTGTCGCCAAAGTGCGCCTTGATCTGGTCGCTGACCTGCTGCTGCAGGGTGATGCGCGGGTCGAACATCACGCGCAGCAGGCCGATGAGCCGCAGGTCGCGGTTGAGGTTGGCGTGAACCTGTTTGATGGTGTTGACCAGGTCGGACAGGCCTTCGAGCGCGAAGTACTCGCACTGCATCGGCACGATGACGCCGTGCGCGGCGCACAGGCCGTTGAGGGTGAGCAGGCCGAGAGCCGGCGGGCTGTCGATGAGGATGAAATCGTATTCGGCGTCCACGCCGGCGAGGGCGGCTTTGAGCCGGCGTTCGCGTTGCGGCAGATCGACCAGCTCGACTTCGGCGCCGGCGAGTTCGCGGTTGGCGCCGAGCAGATCGTAGCCCGGTTTGGCGCAGCGCTGCCGCGCCTGCTCCAGCGTCGCCTGGCCGATCAGCACCTGGTAGACCGTGGTGGCCAGGGTGTGTTTGTCCACCCCCGACCCCATGGTGGCGTTGCCCTGCGGGTCCATGTCGACGAGCAGCACGCGCTGGCCGATACGCGCCAGTGCGGCGGCGAGGTTGACACTGGTGGTGGTTTTGCCCACCCCACCTTTTTGGTTCGCGATGCAAAAAATCTGCGCCAAGCCGCCTCTCCAGACTACGGATGTTTCACGTGAAACCAGGCCGTGAGCAGCCCGGGAACTTTATTGTGCCGCAGGCACAGCCGGTATCGCCAGCGCGTCGTCTGGCGCCGACGTGCGTTGCACCCACACCAGGCAGCGCTGTGCTGCCAGCCCGGGGACGCGCAACTCCTCGACCCGACAGGCGTAAGCCGGGCCGAGCGCGGCGATTTCCGCAAGGGGCGGACGGCCTTTCATCGCGCACCACTGGCCGCCGGGGGCGAGCACCTGTGCGGTGGCGTGGACGAAGGTGGGCAAATCGCTGAACGCGCGGCTGGTGATGCAGTCGAACCCGGCCGCATCGCACAGCGCCTCGATCCGCGCGTGGTGTACCTGCACATGGTGCAAGCCCAGGCTGCCGCAGGTCTGTTGCAAAAACGCGCATTTTTTCTGCACCGCATCGACCAGGTGGATGTCGACATCGGGCAGGGCGATGGCGAAGACGATGCCCGGCAAGCCGGCGCCAGAGCCGACGTCGAGCAGGCGGCGTGGGTGCTGCCGGGTCAGCGACGGCAGCGCGGCCAGGCAGTCGGCCAGATGCTGCCGGGCGATGCCTTCGACGTCGCGCACGGCGGTGAGGTTGAACACGCGGCCCCAGCGCTGCAGCAGCGCGGTGTAATCGAGCAATTGCTGACGCTGCTGCGGTGTGAACTCCAGGCCGAGGGCGTCGAGCGTCTGCTGCAAAAACGCCGCGAGGTCGAAATCCGCGGCGCGCGGCGACGGCGTGGCCGGGCTCACGCCGCGATGTCCTTCTCGACCTGGAGCGCGCGTTTGAGCACGCCTTTGCGCAAATGCACCAGCAACAACGACACCGCCGCCGGGGTCATGCCGGACAGGCGCGAGGCCAGGCCGAGGGTGGCTGGCCGGGCCTGGTTGAGTTTTTGCTGCACTTCGATCGACAGTCCGGCGACTTCGCGGTAATCGAGGTCGGCGGGCAGCCTGAGGGATTCGTACTGCGCCGCACGCAGCACTTCCTCCTGCTGGCGGTCGATGTAGCCGGCGTATTTGATGTGGATTTCGACTTGTTCGCGCACGGTGCCGTCGAGCGGCTCGGCCGGGGCAAAAGCCGGGTGGGGGAAGCCGGTCAGCGTGTCGTAGCGCAACTCGGGGCGGCGCAGCAGGTCGGCGAGGTTGTATTCGCGTTCGATCGGCTTGCCCAGCAGCGCCTGCGCCTGCTCGGGCGGCAGGGTTTGCGGCGTCACCCAGGTGCTGCGCAGCCGCAGGATTTCCCGCTCGATGGCGTCGCGCTTGCGGCAGAAGGCATCCCAGCGGGCGTCGCTGACGACGCCGAGCTGGCGGCCGATTTCGGTCAGGCGCAGATCGGCGTTGTCTTCGCGCAGGCTCAAGCGGTACTCGGCCCGGCTGGTGAACATGCGGTACGGCTCGCTCACCCCTTTGGTCACCAGGTCGTCGACCAGCACACCCAGATATGCCTGGTCGCGCCGCGGGCACCAGGGGTCGCGGCCCTGCACCTGCAGCGCGGCGTTGATGCCGGCGAGCAGGCCCTGCGCTGCGGCCTCTTCGTAGCCGGTGGTGCCGTTGATCTGGCCGGCGAAAAACAGGCCGTCGATCGCCCGGGTTTCGAGCGAAGTTTTCAGCGCCGTCGGGTCGAAATAGTCGTATTCGATGGCGTAGCCGGGGCGCAGCAGATGCGCCCGTTCCAGCCCGGGGATGGAGTGCACCATGTCGAGCTGCACGTCAAACGGCAGGCTGGTGGAAATGCCGTTGGGATAGAACTCGTTGGTCTGCAGCCCTTCGGGTTCGAGAAAGATTTGATGCGAAGACTTGCCGGCGAAGCGGTGGATCTTGTCCTCGATGCTCGGGCAGTAGCGCGGGCCGACGCCTTCGATCACCCCGGTGAACATCGGGCTGCGGTCCAGTCCGGCGCGGATGATGTCGTGCGTGCGCTCGGTGGTGTGCGTGATCCAGCATGCCACCTGCGTCGGGTGCTGATCCGGTGAGCCGAGAAAGCTGAACACCGGCATGGGGTTGAGGTCGCCAGGCTGCTCGGTCAGGCGGGAAAAATCGATGCTGCGGCCGTCGATGCGCGGCGGGGTGCCGGTTTTCAGCCGGCCCTGCGGCAACGCCAGCGCCTTGAGCCGGGCGGACAGGCGCTGCGCCGGCGGGTCGCCGGCGCGTCCTGCGGCGTAATGCTCCAGGCCGATGTGGATTTTGCCGTCGAGGAATGTGCCGGCGGTAAGCACGACGGTGCGGGTGTGAAAGCGGATGCCGGTTTGCGTCACCACGGCGGTTACCCGCTCACCTGTGCCGGTGGACTCGACCAGCAGGTCGTCGGCGGCCTGCTGAAACAGCCAGAGGTTGGGCTGGTTTTCCAGCCGGGCGCGGATGGCGCGTTTGTACAGCAGGCGGTCGGCCTGCGCGCGCGTGGCACGCACCGCCGGGCCTTTGCTGCTGTTGAGGATGCGGAACTGGATGCCGGCCTCGTCGGTGGCTTCGGCCATCGCACCGCCCAGGGCGTCGATTTCCTTGACCAGATGTCCCTTGCCAATGCCGCCGATCGACGGATTGCACGACATCTGCCCCAGCGTTTCGATATTGTGCGTCAGCAGCAGGGTGGCGCAGCCCATGCGCGCGGACGCGAGCGCGGCCTCGGTTCCCGCATGGCCGCCGCCGATGACGATGACATCAAACTTGCGCGGATAATCCACTTTGC
>JAJZAQ010000059.1 GCA_021799355.1 Pseudomonadota bacterium | reverse complement strand
CCCGGCGCCGGTTTGCAGCACCGCCTGCGCGGCGCTGGCATGGATGTAACGCTGCTGCGCATGCTCGGTCCAGCCGACGATGGACTGGCAGCGGTCGAGCGCGGGCACGGCCTCGGCGGCCGGCTGCACCCACTGCCGCAGCGTCTGACCTCGCAGCCTCCAGCCACCGGCCAGACGACGCGCCACGGTGGCCTGCCGCCAGTCGTTGACGCTGCGGAAGTAGTCGTAGCCGGTGATCGCATGCGTCGGCTGTTTGAGCACCCACTGGTACACGGTGTGCAGGCTTTTTTTGCCGGCAGCCTTGGTGACGATGTAGGGGTGGTAGTAGAGGTCGATGGGCTTGAGCCGGCGCGGCGTGTCGGTCATCTGGTAGCTCTCGATGACACGCTCGAAGCCGAAGTACGGCCCGGTCCAGTTGTTGGTGTAGACCTCCTCGTTCGAGCACGGCGCGTACACCTGGAAATACCGCCCCTTGGGGATGCCCATCGGCCAGACGTCAGACAGCGTCGGCCGGGTTTTGCTGATCGGCGCGCCGCCGCCGTTGATATTGCCCAGCCCGGCGGCATACGCCATGGCCACGGCGTTGTCCGGCGGGTTGCAGTCGCCGGGCCAGAGGATCATGGTGCAGGTCTTGCCCGGCGGGCAGAGCTTTTGCGTGATGTAGTCGGCCGCGCCGGTGACGTTGCTCGCGGTGCTGAAGGTGTAGTTGGGCAGCGGCAGGTAATTGCCGATTTTTTCGTACCCCGGCGGCGCGGGGAAGCGGGCATGCTCCTTTTCCGCCATGGCCCAGTCGAACGGGTGGCTCCAGGTGTGGCTGCCCGCCTCCACCCACGGCAGGGCGAACATGCGTCTGGCCCATTGCTGCGTGGTGTCGGCGGTCTGCGGGTAGAGGCCGTCATGGCTGATTTCGCCGATGATCACCGAGGCCAGCGTCGGCACCCGGTAGGTTTCGAGGAATTCGCTGACCAGCACCTCGCACGCCAGCGGCGAGCCGGGCTGGTCGCAGGCGTTGGGAAAGCCGTCGCCGTCGAAGTGGACGAAAAACACCCGTCGGCCGGTGCGGGTGGTGATGTCGGGCATGGGGTCCGTGCCGACGCGCAGCGCCGCGCGAAAAAACGCGATCGGGTCGATCGACCAGCGCGTGCCCGTGTTGCCCGGCAGGTTGAACACGCCGAAGGCGCCCAGCGCATATCCGCCCCACGGGGTGATGGCTGCGCCGTCCATGGTGTGGCCGTCGGCTCCGCTGGCCTGCAGCCAGACCTGCGCGCCGGCGCCGGCGGTCAGGCGCGCGGTGTTTTGCGGGTTGATCAGCGGGAGGATTTCGCCGTTGGGCGTGCCCGGCTGGCGCTGCACGCGGATCGGCGCGGTCAGCGGCGTGTCGTCGAGCTGCGCGCCCAGGTCGGCGAGCACGTCGAAGTCGGTGTAGCCGAGCACCGCCACCGGCACGCCTTCGGCAATGGCCCGCCTGAGCATGGCGCGGATGTCCGCACCGACCCGGCCGTCGTCAGGGTAGAGCACGATGGCGGCGTAGCGCCCGGCCAGAGGTTCGTCGATCGCCGGCGCGCCGACGAAACGGTATTCGGGCACCAGGCCGAGGTATTCCAGCGGCATCGCGCCGTACAGGTGCGCGCTTTGTGCCTGCAGCGCCGGGCTGTCGCCCTGTTCGCACGAGTGCAGCAGCAGCACACGGCGCGGCACCAATTCGACCGTGCCCACGCCCAGGGTTTGCAGCAGCGGATCGGCCACCCAGGGAATCAGGCCGTGCGCGGCGATGCGCTGCGCCGTCTGCCGCGCCAGCCCGCGCTCGGCGGGGGCGCAGTAGTCGATGGCGATGCCCGGCAGCCCGTACCTGCTGCGCAGTTCGGCAAAGCGGGCCAGCAGCCAGTCGCGGTCGGTGGCGCTGACCTCGGTGTAGCGGCGTTGCGCCTGATCCCAGCCGCGAACCAGCGACTCGGCGGCCACGGCGAGCAGGTGTGGAGCCAGCGACGCATCGACCAGCTCGAAGCCGCGGTTGAACAGCAGGCGGATCTCGGGGAAGGCCGCAAGCAGGCTGCGCAGCGTGTCGGCCAGCGCCTGCGCCTGCTGCTGTTGCTGCGCCGGGGTTTTCGCCAGGAGCTGGTACGAGTCGAGGGTGTCGAGAAAAAACGCGCGGAACCCGGCGTCCCACAGCGGCTTGACGATGCGCTCGCGCAAAAACTGCGGCCAGCCGGCAGCCGTCTGGTCGATCACCCGCGAGCCCCAGGCGGTGTTGCTCGCCCCCAGCCAGGACGGCGGCAGGTCTGCGGCGTAAGGCCGCTCCGCGGTGATTTCGCCCACCGAGACATAGGCCAGCGGCAGGGTGTGCGGCCCGAACGTGGAGACGATGTGCGGGTCTTGCGCCAGCGCGTGCTGCGGCTCGACCACCACCCAGTCGAATGCGCGCAGATCGTCGACCGGGATGCGCGCGCCGTAGTAAAACGCCACGGCGGGCGGGTCGGCGGCGTCGGCGCCGTGCTGCGCGCAGTCCGGGCCGTTGCAGCCGGCGGTCTGCGCCTGCGCGGCCGCCGCGCCGCCGAGCAGGCTCAGGCCGGACAGGCCGGGGCGGCCCAGTGCGGTCGTGAACAAACGGCTCGGCGCGAGAGATTGGAGAAAATGACGGCGGTGCATGGTGAAAACCGGCGGTTGCGCGCAGTGGCTGCGCCAGACTGCAGCGATGGCCTGAACGACTTGACGTAACTTTGCGATTTTCTTCGCTTTTCGGGAAGATTTGTTGCGCTGCCGTAGAGTTTTTCGGCGGTTTGTGAATTTTTACCCTCGGTACCAGACCCCCAACGGCTGTGAACCACGCCATGCAGGCACTGACCTGGATCGACACCCACGCCCACCTGGACGCTGCCGAATTCGGCGGGCAGGGCAGCGCCATCGCCGCGCGCGCCCGTGCGGCGGGGGTGGTGTGCGGCGTGATTCCGGCGGTCGAGCGCAGTCAGTTCGCCGTGGTGCAGGAACTGGCGCGGGCTTGCGGCTGGGGGTATGCGCTGGGCATCCATCCGCTGTACGTCGACCGCGCGCAGGATGCCGACCTGATGGCGTTGCGCCAGGCGGTGACACAGGCGCTGGCCGATCCGCTGTTCGTCGGCATCGGCGAAATCGGGCTGGATTTTTTCGTCCCCGGGCTCGACCGGCAGCGGCAGCAGGAGTTTTACGCCGCGCAACTGCGCATTGCGCGCGATGCCGGGCTGCCGGTGATTCTGCACGTGCGCAAATCGCAGGACGCGCTGCTCGCCGGCCTGCGCCGCGCCGGCTTTGGCGCTGGTCGACCCGCGGGCATCGCCCACGCTTTCAACGGCAGCGCGCAGCAGGCGCAGCAGTTCATCGACCTGGGCTTCGCCCTGGGTTTCGGCGGGGCGCTGACGTTCGAGCGGGCGCTGAACATCCGCCGTCTGCTCACAGCCGTGCCGGCTTCGGTTCCCGTGCTCGAAACCGACGCGCCGGACATTCCACCGGTGTGGCTGTACCGGCCGCGCAACGCGCCAGACGACGCGGCGGTGGCGCCGCCACAGCCCAATTCGCCCGAGCAGCTGCCACGCATCGGCGCGGTGCTGGCCGCATTGCGCGGCTGGACGCCGCAGCAGGCGGCGGCGCAAACCACGGCCAACGCGGTGCGTGCCCTGCCGCGGCTGACCACGGTGCTGGCGGCGGCGACGCGGGCTTGATCTGCGGCGGATCGACCCCACATCCCAGGAGCTTTTGTTTCCAACCTCGTCCATCCCATCATGAGCACAGAACAAACCACCGACACCCCAGCGACCAACGGCGCGCATACCCACGCGTTTCAGGCCGAGGTGCGGCAACTGCTGCATCTCGTCACCCACTCGCTGTACTCCAACCGCGACATTTTTTTGCGGGAGCTGATTTCCAACGCGTCCGACGCCTGCGACAAGCTGCGTTTCGAGTCGATCGACGACCCGAAGCTGATGGAAGGCGGTGGCGATCTGCGCATCCGCATCAGCGTCGATGCCGACAAACGGCTGTTGACCATCAGCGACAACGGCATCGGCCTGACCGTGGAGGAGGCCGTGGAACATCTGGGAACGATCGCCAAGTCGGGCACGCGCGAGTTCATGCAAAAACTCGGTGACAAGCAAAAACCCGACGCGGCGCTGATCGGCCAGTTCGGCGTGGGGTTCTATTCCGGCTTCATGGTCGCCGACCGCATCACCGTCGAGTCGCGTAAGGCTGGCATGGCCGAAGACCAGGGGGTGCGCTGGAGCTCCGACGGCACCGGGGAGTTCACCGTCGAAACCATCACCCGGCCGCAGCGCGGCACCGACGTCATCCTGCACCTGCGCACCGATGCCGAGGACACGCCGCACGAGGACAAAATCGACAAATACCTGCGGACGTGGACGCTCAAGGACCTGATCGGCAAATACTCCGACCACATTTCGCTGCCGATCGAAATGCGCAAGGAGAAGTGGGATCAGGAGCAGAGCAAATACATTGCCACCGACGAGTGGGAGCAGGTCAACAGCGCCGCGGCGTTGTGGACGCGCAGCAAATCCGACATCACCGACGAGCAGTATCTGGAGTTCTACAAGCAGCTCAGCGGCGACAGCAATCCGCCGCTGCGCTGGACGCACAACCGTGTCGAAGGCCGCAGCGAGTACATCCAGCTGCTTTACATTCCGTCGAAGGCGCCGATGGATTTGTGGGATCGGCAGCAAAAGGCCGGGGTGAAGCTGTATGTGAAGCGGGTGTTCATCACCGACGATGCCGACAGCCTCATGCCCACCTACCTGCGCTTCGTCCGCGGGGTGATCGACAGTGCCGACCTGCCGCTGAACGTCTCGCGCGAAATGCTGCAGGAAAGCCGCGACGTGCGCGCCATCCGCGAAGGCTCGGTCAAGCGGGTGCTGGGCATGCTCGAAGACCTGGCTGGCAGCGAGGACGCAGCCGAGCGCGACAAGTACGCCACGTTCTGGAAGGAATTCGGCGCCGTGCTCAAGGAGGGTTTCGGTGAGGATTTCGCCAACCGCGAGCGCCTGGCCAAGCTGCTGCGTGCGGCCTCGACGCACAACGAGGACGACGCGCAGACCGTGTCGCTGGCCGATTACGTCGCGCGGATGAAAGAAGGCCAGAAGGCGATCTACTACATCACCGCCGAAACCCCGAAAATCGCCCGCTCCAGCCCGCAGCTCGAAATTTTCCGCAAAAAGGGCATCGAGGTGCTGTTGCTCACCGACCGGGTGGACGAGTGGATGCTGGGCTTTTTGCACGAGTTCGACGGCAAACCGCTGCAGTCGGTGGCGCGCGGCGCAGTAGACCTCAGCGACATCAAAGGCACAGAAGACCAGGGGGGAGAAACCAAGGACGAGACGCAGTCCGCCGACCATGCCACGCTGATCGAGCGCTTCAAACAGGCGCTGGGCGAGCGCGTGCACGACGTGCGGGTCTCGAGCCGCTTGGTCGATTCCCCCGCCTGCCTGGTGGCGACCGACGACGGCATGAGCGCACACCTGGCGCGGCTGCTCAAACAGGCCGGGCGCGAGGAAGCGGCGCAGGCCAAGGCCATTCTGGAGATCAACCCCCGGCATGCGCTGGTGCAGCGCGTGGCCAGCGACGAGGCACATGCCGCCGATCTGGCGCAGGTGGTGTTCGACCAGGCGGTGTTGGCCGAAGGCGGGCAGCTCGACGATCCGGCGGCCTACGTGCGCCGGGTCAACGCCTTGCTCGCCGGCTGATCCAGCCAGCGGGTGGCAGCGGCAGCGCGGCTGCTGCCGCTGCTGTGGCCTTGCTTCAGCTCACCCAGCTCACCACGCTGAGCATGGCCAGCAGCAGCATCCACAGCAGCACCGAGCGCCACACCAGGCCGACGACGTTGCGCAGGTGCGCTGGCTGCGGCGCGGCGCCGGGCATTTGCGGCAGGCTGCCCGGCGGTGGCTCATGGTCGCCTTCCTGCAGCCAGCCGGGCTCGGTCGGGGGCAGGGGGGCGGCACCCGCCGTCGCCCCCAGGCGGATGCCCACGGCACCCGCGGCCGAGGCCAGCATCACCCCGGTATTGCGGTTGGGCCAGAGCTGGGCGTAGCTACGCCAGACATCGACGGCGTCTTCAAAATTGCCCACGATGGCGTAGCCGATGGCCGTCAGCCGCGCCGGTACCCAGTCGAGCAGATCGAAGGCTTTTTGCGCGAAGCCGCGCAGCGCCGGGCTGGCTTCGCTGTCGGCGCTGTTCCACTTGCCTGCGACAAAGTCGCTGAGGCGGTAGAGCACGGCGCCGGCCGGGCCGATGGGCAGAATGAACCAGAAAAACACCCCGAGCACGTAACGCTGCACCGAGACCAGCGCGTGTTCGATGGTCTGCTGCGTGATGTCGCTGGCGCTCATGTCCACGGTGTCCAGCGCCTTCCACTGCCGCAGCAGGCTGCGCGCGGTGGCGGCATCGTTGTGATTGAGCGCGTCCTGGATGTCGGTGACGTAATGGCTGAACTGGCGAAACCCCAGGGTGAAATACAGCACCGCCACGTTCCACGCCAGCGCCAGCAACACGCTGTAGTGACGCGCAGTGAGGTACACACCCAGGGTGAGGAGGCTGGGCAGGAGCACGGCGATGAACCAGGCGGCAACGCCGTGGCGCGCCTGTCCGGCGTCGAAATTGCGCGACGCCAGGTCGGCCAGTCCCTGGCGCAGCCGGTAGACGGCACTACCGCGTCCGAGGGGTTTGAGTTGCTCGATCAGCAGCGCGATCAGGACGGAAAGAAAGGCCATAACGTCTATGCTACGCAATCAACAGCCGGTACAGATTGCGCAGCATCGCCGCCGTGGCCCCCCAGATGACGTAGCGACGGTCACCCACGGTATACGGAATGAGCAGAAACCGCCGGCGCAGCACGAGGCCGGTATGCGGGTCGGGCTGCGGCGACACCCACTCGCGGTGCTCGTGGTGCCGCGGGTCCATCAAAAACGCCAGCGGCACGTCGAAAACCTCGCTGACCTCTCCCGGCTGCGCCCGCCAGCCCTGTGTTTGGGCGAGCAAAGCGACGACCGGCGACACGGCATAGCGCGACGCCGTGCGGTACAGCGGCAGAGTGCCCAGCACCTCGGTGCCGCGCGGCGCCAGACCGATTTCCTCGCGGGCCTCGCGCAGCGCGGTGATGGCCGGGTGCAGATCCTGGCGGTCACGGCGTCCTCCGGGGAAGCTGATCTGTCCGGCGTGCTCGTGCAGGTCGAGGGTGCGGCGGGTCAGCAGCACGTGCAGTCCCTGCGGCCGTGGCACCAGGCCGACGAGCACCGCAGCGCCGCGCAGCGGCTGGTCGTTCAGGCGTAGCGTGTCTTCGAACAGTTCGGGCTGCCAGGCCGGTGGCCGGGCAAAGCGTTGCCGCAGCCACTGCGGCGTCAACCTCTCTGCGGCGACGGCTGGCAGCGCCGTGTCGCGCCCGAGCAAACGGGCGCTTTGCGGGTCGGCAGCGGCGCGGGGAGCGGACAAGGGCGGGTTGGGGCGAGGACGAAAAAAGCCGACGTGCAAGGTGCAGGTCGGCTCCGGGGTTGCGCAGCCTGGTTGCTGCGGCTGGGGGCTGCGGCGCAGAATCAGTCTTGCGCTGCGCCGGCCTCCGTCGCGGCTGCCGACTTCAGCACCAGTTTTTCCTTGATGCGAGCGGACTTGCCCGAACGGTCGCGCAGGTAGTACAGCTTGGCGCGGCGCACGTCGCCGCGGCGCTTGACTTCGATCGAGGCGATCTGCGGCGAATAGAGCTGGAAGGTGCGCTCCACGCCTTCGCCGGCAGAAATCTTGCGCACGATGAAGCTGGAATTCAGCCCGCGGTTGCGCTTGGCGATGACCACGCCTTCGTAGGCCTGGTTGCGTTTGCGGTTGCCTTCGACCACTTTGACCGACACGACCACGGTGTCGCCAGGGTTGAATTGGGGGAAGGTTTTGCCGGCACTGACGCGGGCGATTTCTTCCTGTTCGAGGGTTGCGATCAAATTCATGAGGGCTCCAACGATCTTGCCTGCCGGTTGGTTGATCGGACTTTCCCCGCCTAGTCTGCCATCGACGGCAGGGACAACGCGCAGGAACTTTGTAGGCAGCGCAAGCGTACCGCTGCGCTCACCCATTAAGAAGGCAGCAGAGGATCAAACAAAAAATTATACCCGAGCGCGGTGAGGAATTGCACATCCTGCGCCGACAGCGCGTGTTCGCGGTGCAGGCGGACGAGCAAATCCGGGCGGCGCTGTGCGGTCAGCTGCAGCGACTGCTCGCGCCGCCACTGTGCAATGCGCGCATGGTCGCCGCTGAGCAGCACGGCAGGCACAGACGCGCCGCAATACACCTCGGGCCGGGTGAAATGTGGGCAATCGAGCAGGCCGTGGGCAAAGCTGTCCTGTTGCGCCGACTCGGCGCAGCCGAGCACGCCGGGCAGCAGGCGGCTGGTGGCGTCGAGCAAAGCCAGCGCGGCGATTTCGCCACCGGAGAGGACGAAATCGCCCAGGCTGATTTCGGCATCGACCCGGCGGTCGATGAGGCGTTGATCCACGCCTTCGTAGCGCGCGCATAGCAGCGTCACACCGGACGATTGCGCGACTTCCGCGACCAGCGCCTGGTCGATGCGTCGTCCGGTGGGTGACAGCAGCCAGACCGGAGCGGGCGGGCTGGCCGCGGCGGCACGCGCTGCGGCAATGGCGTCGAGCGTGCGTTCCAGCGGCTCGGCCAGCATCACCATGCCCGGGCCGCCGCCGTAGGGCCGGTCGTCGATGGTGCGGTGCGCATCGGTGGTGAAATCACGCGGATTCCAGCAGTGCAGTTGCATCTGCCCGGAGGCGAAGGCGCGGCGCGACACCCCCTGTTGCCGGAGCACGTCGAAATACGCCGGAAACAGGCTGACGATGTCGAAACGCAGCATCAGGAAGGTCGGACGGGGCGGGTTGGCGCACTCGCGGCGTGCGCTGGGACTGCACTCGATTGCACTAGTCGTAACTCGCGTCCCACTGCGCGATGATGGTTCTGGCGGCCAGATCGACCTCGCCGATGTATGCCTGGACGAAAGGAATCAGGCGCTCGCGTGGCGCGCGTCCGGGCGGGCTGTCGGGGCGCTGGATGCGCAAAATGGCGTGCGCTGCGCTGTCGAGCAGGCCGACGACTTCTCCCAGATCATCGCCTTGCGGGTTGCGTACCCGGCAGCCGATCAGATCGGCCCAATAGAACTCGCCTTCGTCGGCAGGCGGGAAATCCGCCCGACGCACGGCGACCTTGTGGCCGCGCAGGGCGAGCGCGGCGTTGCGCTCGCTCAGGCCCTCCAGTAGCGCGACGAGCGCACTGCCGTGGCGCCGTACCAGCCGCACCTTGAATGCGCTGGCCGGGCCGGGCAAACCCGGGTGTTTCAGCCACCAGGTTTTGGCCTTGAGCAGCGCGGCAGCCTGCGGATCGTCGGGGGCAACTTTCACCCAGCCGCGGACACCCCAGGCATCGAGCACATGTCCGACTTGCTGCAGATCGTCCGGATCAGACATGGCTGGTCAAACGACGACACAACGCACGCGCCGGACAGGCCGGCAACGTGCCATGATGCACGGGTGAACCGATCCAGTGGAAATCAGGCAGCGGCCGGCGTTGCGGCTTGCCCGGCTTTTTGCGCCGCCTTGACCAGGCGTTGCACCGTCGGGGAGACCTGTGCGCCGACGCTGGTCCAGTGGTTGAGGCGGTCGGTGGCGATGTGCAGAGGAACCTCGGCACCGCGGGCGATCGGGTTGTAGTAGCCCAGACGCTCGATGTAGCGGCCGTCGCGGCGGCTGCGCGAATCGGTGGCCACGATGTGGTAGAAGGGGTGCGATTTGGCACCGGCGCGGGTCAAACGGATCACGACCATGTTGTTTCCTTGTCAAAAACGCGCCTGCGGTTCGCAGACCGCAGGCGATGCAAAGCTGTGGGCGCTGCAGCGGCGGGCAAAGGGACGATCCGGCCCGACGATGGCCGGGTGCTGTCGACCGGTTGCCATGTGACCGATTGCCGCCAGCCGGGACAGCCTGGCCAGGCCTTCGAGCCCTCTTCAAGCCCAGGTGCCCAGGCCCCGGTTCCCAGCCCGTTGCAGCCGCTGGAATAAACTCGTCATTATAAACGAGACTGCCTGCTTCACCGAAGGCTTTGCCATGCCCCACTGTTCCATCCGCGCCGCCACCGTTGCCGACATCGAGCAAATCACCGCCATTTACCGCCACCACGTGCTGCACGGCACCGGCACGTTCGAAACCTCCCCGCCCGATGCCGCCGAAATGCTGCGCCGCATGCAGGAAGTGCATTCGCGTGGTCTGCCCTGGCTGGTCGCCGTGGCCGGTGACGGCCAGCAGGTGGCCGGCTTTGCTTATGCCAACTGGTTCCGTGCGCGCGAAGCCTACCGCTTCACCCTGGAAGATTCGATTTACATCGCGCCGCAGCAGCAGCGCCAGGGGCTGGGAGGACGCCTGCTGGCCGCGTTGATCGACGCCTGCACGGCGCTGGGGGCGCGGCAAATGCTTGCCGTGATCGGCGATTCGGCCAATGCCGGCTCGATCGGCCTGCACCGCGCCCGGGGGTTCGACGAAATCGGCCGCATGCCGGCGGTTGGCTGGAAGTTTGGCCGCTGGCTCGACGTGGTGTTGATGCAGCGCGCGCTGGGCGCGGGTGCGACCACGCCTGCCGTTTGAGGTCGCACGATGCCGAGCGCCACGATGTTCAAAGACCGTTTCGTCGCCGCGTTGCTCGCCCTGCTCACCGGAGCGGTGGGCGGGCACCGGTTTTATTTGCGCGGTTCGCGCGATGTCTGGGGGTGGCTGCACCCGCCGGCGCTGCTCCTCGGACTGTACGGCGTGTGGCGGTTCGTCGTCGCCGGCCAGAGCGATGCGCTCACCTGGGGGTTGCTCGGCGTGGGCGCGGCGCTGGTCATTGCCGTGGTCGTGCAAACCCTGGTCATCGGCCTGACGGCCGACGAGGCCTGGGATGCGCGCTGGAATGCCGCCTGCACGCGGCGCAGTGCCAACGGCTGGGGGCCGGTGCTGGTGGTGGTCTTTGCCCTGTTCACCGGCGTGGGCTCGCTCACCGGCGCGCTGGCTTACGTGTTGCAGCGCTATTTCGGCGGCGGTTGACCGGCTGCGGGGTCACAGCGGGCCGAGACGGCTGACGCGCTGCCCCTGCGCGAGGCAACGCTGCGCCAGTTCCGTCAGTGCCACGCCGTCGAGCCGGCCATCGGGCCAGATCTCGGCCAGCGGCACGAGCACGAAAGCGCGCTGCGCCATGCGCGGATGGGGCAGCGTCAGCGTCGGGCCGTGGCGCTGCAGGCTGCCGTACAGCAGCAGGTCGAGGTCCAGCTGGCGTGGGGCGTTGTGTTCCCCGACAGGGCGCACACGGCCATGGGCGGCCTCGATGCGCAACAGTGCGTCGAGCAGCGCGTCGGCAGACAGGGCGGTGTGCACCGCGACCACGGCGTTCCAGTAATCCGGGCCGCTGGCGTGCTGCGGCGCGGTGCGGTACAGGCTGGAGCGCGCCGTCACCCGCGTGAGCGGCAGCGCGTCGAGGTCGTGCACCGCGGCGCGCAGGCTGGCAGCTCCATCCCCCAGATTGGCGCCGAGCGCAATGTAGGCGGCCACATCGTCGGCGCAGCTCATGGCGCAATCACCCGGCTGCAGGCGAACCAGCGCCCGGCTCGGCCGCCGCCGGTTTTTTCCGCCGCCGGCGACGTTTGGATTTGCCCGCGCCGGGCTGGGCCGGCACGGCGGCGAGCATGGCGGCGCGACCTTCGGCGTCAGCCTGCTGGAACTCCTCCCACCACTGCACCAGTGCGGGGTCGGCCTGATCGCTGCGCGCGCGCAGGCTGAGGAAATCGAACGCCGCGCGAAACCGCGGGTGCGCCAGCAGGCTGTTGGCGTAGCGCGGTGTGCGGCGCTCGAAGCGCGGCTGCAGCGACCAGATTTCGCGCAGGTCGGTGGCGACGCGGCGCTGGATCGCCAGGCGCTCGGCCTGCGCCGCCAGGACCTCGTCGGCTGCCTGATCCAACGCCATCGATGGGGCGACGCCCTCGGCCTGCAGCGCACTCCAGCGCTGTTCGACGTCGTGCCATAGCAAACAGGCGAAAAGAAAACTCGGGCTGGCGGTTTTGCCCTGGGCGATGCGCGCGTCGGTGTCTTGCAGCGCGTTGGTGATGAAGCGCTCGCCTTCGGGCTTTTCCAGCACCGGGTCGAGCAGGGGCAGCAGGCCGTGGTGCAGGCCGAGACGGCGCAACTGCTGCAGCGAGGCCACGGCATGGCCGGTTTGCAGCAGCTTGACGGTTTCGTCGAACAGGCGCGCCGCGGGCACATTGGCCAGCAGATCGGCGCTGGGAGCGATGGCCTGCAGCGTGGCCGGGTCGATGTCGAAACCCAGCTTGGCGGCGAAGCGCGCCACCCGCAGCATGCGCACCGGGTCTTCGCGGTAGCGTGCCGCCGGCTCGCCGATCATGCGCAGGCGGCGCTGCTTGAGATCGTCGATGCCGTGGTGGTAGTCGACGACGACGTCACGGATGGGGTCGTAATACAGCGCGTTGACGGTGAAATCGCGCCGCTCGGCGTCTTCGTCGAGCGTGCCCCAGACGTTGTCGCGCAGCACGCGGCCGCTGCTGTCCACGGCCAGGGTCTTGTCGGCCAGCGTGGTGCGCGCGGTGCGCTCGTTGCCGTTGACGGCCTCCACGGCTTGCGGGTCGTGCAGCGCGCGGTAGGTCGACACTTCGATGATTTCGCGTCCGTGCATGACGTGCACGATGCGGAAGCGGCGGCCGATGATGAACGCACGCCTGAACAGCGGTTTGACCTGCTCGGGGGTGGCGTTGGTGGCGACGTCGAAATCTTTCGGCTTCAGGCCGAGTAGCAGGTCGCGCACCGCGCCGCCGACGATGTAGGCCTCGAATCCGGCCTGCTGCAGCGTTTGCACCGTGCTGCGCGCGCTGGGCGGAATGCGGCTGGCGTCGATTTGATGCTGCGCGGGCAGCAATTCGCGACGCTGGCCGCGGCGTGGCGTGGGATCTTTGGATTTGTTCGGTGTGAACAGGCGGTTGATGAATCGGCGGATCATGTCGACAACTGAAGTGTGGGCCAGCCTTTTTCGCGGGCGACGGCAGCCAGCAGCGGGTCGGGGTGGACGACCACCGGGTGCGTGGCGCGTTCGAGCAGCGGGCGGTCGTTGATCGAGTCGGAATAGAACCAGATCTGGTCGAAGTCGGCCCAGTGCAGGCCGAGCGATTCCAGCCATTGCTCGGTGCGCACGATTTTGCCTTCGCGGAACGACGGCGTGCCGACCCAGCGGCCGGTATAGCGGCCCTTGGCGTCGCGTTCGAGCTCGACGCCGATGAGGTGTGGCACGCCGAACGCCTCGGCGATCGGGCGGGTGACGAAGGTATTGGTCGCGGTGACGATGCAGCACAGATCGCCCGCCTGCTTGTGCCGGTCGACCAGCTCCTGCGCCGCTGGCAGCATCTGCGGCCGCACGACGTCACGCATGAACGCGGCGTGCGCTGCGGCGAGTTCGGCGGGGTCGCGACCGGCCAGAGGCTGCAGGGCAAACCGCAGGTAGGCGTCCAGATCGAGCGTGCCGGCTTTGTATTGGCGGTAAAACGCTTCGTTCAGCCGGCGGTGTTCCTCCGCATCGACCCAGCCCAGCTGGGCGACGAACTGGCCGAATGCATGGTCGGAGTCGAACGGGATGAGCGTATTGTCCAGGTCGAATAAGGCGAGCTTGCGCATGAGCGGAGCGGCGTGTCGGATCAGGATTCAGCCCGGCGCAGCCGGTTGCAGCAACTGGGGCTGTTCCGCCAGGAGCGATTTGAGCAAAGGCACGGTGGCCGGGCGCTGCATCGCCAGAGCATAGCGGTCGAGCGCGGCCATCAGCGTGGTCAGGTGCGACAGGTCGCGGCTGAGGTGGGTGAGCATGTAGTGCAGCAGCTCGGGGCTGAGGCTGTAGCCCCGACTGTGGGCCAGGCGTTGCAGCACGTGCGCGCGGATGGCGTCATCCGGGGCGTGCAGCCGCAACGCCAGACCCCAGCCCAGCCGGGTGCGCAAATCGGCGCGCAACGGCAGCATGGCCGGCGCGGCGTTGCCGCTGGCGACGAAGCCCAGTCCTGCGCTGCGCGCGGCGTTGTACAGGCCAAACAGCCAGTCCTGCTGCCAGGCGTGCAGCGCGTGCACGTCGTCGGCGGCGAGCAGGCCACCGGCAGGCTGCGCCAGCACGTCCTGGATGTCGGGCCAGGCCGACGGCGGCAGGTGCGGGGCGAGCAGCAGTGCCCACCGCCCCTGCTGCCGCTGCGTCTGGCACGCGGCCCACAGCAAGTGGCTTTTGCCGCTGCCGGCATCGCCCCACAGGTACAGCGCAGCGTGACCCGGGGCGGCCAGCAGCGCGCGCAGCTCCTGCAGCGCCAGGGCATTCTCCGGCTGGCCGCCGGTCTCGAAATTGGCCAGGGTCTGTTCCTCTTCAGATCGGAA
>JAJZAQ010000058.1 GCA_021799355.1 Pseudomonadota bacterium | reverse complement strand
GCCGTTCGGCCCGATCAGCCCGATTTTGTCGCCGCGCAGCACCGTGGCGGAAAAGTCGCGCACGATGACACGACCGTCATACGCCTTGCTCACGTGCTGCAGCTCGGCGACGATTTTGCCGCTGGCCGCCCCGCCGTCGACTTCGAGTTTGACCCGGCCGAGCGACTCCCGCCGCGCCGCGCGCTGGCGCCGCAGCGCTTCGAGCCGCTGGATGCGACTGACGCTGCGCGTGCGCCGTGCCTCCACGCCCTTGCGGATCCACGCCTCCTCCTGCGCCAGCAGTTTGTCGGCGCGGGCATTGGCCACGGCTTCATCGGCGAGTTCCTGTTCCTTGCGCGCCTCATAGGCGGCAAAGTTGCCCGGGTAGCTGCGCAGCACGCCACGGTCGAGCTCGACGATGCGGGTGGCCACGGCATCGAGAAACGCACGGTCATGGGTGATGAACATCACACTGCCACGAAAGCCGGCGAGCAGCTCCTGCAGCCACAGGATCGCGTCCAGATCGAGGTGGTTGGTCGGTTCGTCGAGCAGCAGCACATCCGGGGCGGCGACCAGCGCCTGCGCCAGCGCCACGCGCTTTTGCGTGCCGCCGGACAAGCTGCCGATGCGTTGACTGCCATCGAGCTGCAGGCGTTGCAGGGTCTGCTCCACCCGCGCCTCCCAGTTCCAGCCATCGAGCAGTTCGATACGCGTCTGCAGCGCATCGAGGTCTTCATGCGGCGCATGCTGCTCGTAACGTTCGCGCAGCGCACGGGCCTCGGCCACGCCTTCGCTGACCACGTCGAACACCGTGGCCTGCGCGGCGAAATCCGCCTCCTGCGGCACGTAGACCCGGCGCAGATTCTGTTGCACCTGGACCAGCCCGTCGTCGGGCGGCTCCAGCCCGGCGAGGATACGCAACAGCGACGATTTGCCCGTGCCGTTGCGGCCGATCAGGCCGACGCGCTCGCCGGCCTCCAATGCCATGGCCGCGTGGTCGAGCAGCGCGACGTGGCCGAAAGCCAGACAGACATCGGAAATGGAAAGAACGGCCATCAGCGCGGTGGAATTCGAAAAAACAAAAGCACGTCATTGTGCCAGCGCTACCATGCGCCAATGGATTCCCTGCGGGCAGAACTCGCCGCGCTGGCTGCGCGGCTGATCGTCGAGGACGGTCTGGACTACGGCAGCGCCAAGCGCAAGGCGGCCCGGCGGCTGCTCGGTGAACGCGTGGCGCACGACCTGCTGCCGAGCAACGACGAAATCGAACAGCAGGTGCGCGAAGAACTCGCGCTGTTCCATGCCGATACCCAGCCCGCGCAGTTGCAGCAGTTGCGCTTGGCGGCGCTGGCGCTGATGGAGGAATTCGCCGCGTTCGAGCCGCATCTGGCCGGTGCGGTGTGGAACGGCACGGCCACCGCGCTGTCCGACTTGCACGTGCTGCTCTTCGCCGACGACGCCAAGGAAGTCGAAATCCACTGCATCGACCGTGGATGGGACTATCAGGCAGGCGAAACCGGGCATTACGCCGGCCGCGGCCGGGTGCAGTGCCTGACGCTGCAGTGGCCGCTGGGCATAGGGCAGACGGTCCGCGCGCATCTGAGCCTGTATGCGAGCAAAGACCTGCGCGGCGCCCTGCTCCCGGACCCGCAGGGACGCACACCGCGGGGCACACTGGCGGCACTGCGCCGCCTGATGCAGCAGTCCACCGGCGGCGAACACTCTGACCATCCGGGCCAGCGGGCGGCAAGGCAAAATGCACCCCGTTGAATAGCCGTCTGTCTGCCATGAACAAAATCAACGTCTGGATTTTTGCCGCCATCATCGGCCTGATCGCCGCCGTGCTGGGCAACGCCTGGTTGCAGCGCACACGTGAGGTCCCCGTCAACGTCGACAACAACGCGGTCCAGGCATTTTTCGCCGACCATCTCACCGATTTGCAGGGTCAAAGCGTCGATATGGCACGTTTTCGCGGCAAACCGCTGATCGTCAATTTCTGGGCCAGCTGGTGCCCGCCCTGCATCGCCGAGATGCCCGATTTTTCCAAGTTTTACGCGCAGAACAAGGACAAAGGCATCGAGATGATCGGCATTGCGCTGGACAACCCGACGGCGGTTCGGGCGTTTCTGCAGGCGCACCCGGTGAGCTATCCGGTCGTGCTCGGCGGCGTCAACGGCGTGGCGCTCAGTGCCAGCCTGGGGAACACCCAAGGCGGACTGCCGTTCACCATCGTGCTCAATGCCAAGGGTGACGTGGTGTTCCAGCACCTGGGCAAAACCTCGTTTGACGAGCTTCGGGATGCCGTGCAACGCTGATCGGCCGCCCGCTTTCCACCACTTCACCACAGCCCATGACCCAGCCCCGCATCCTGGTGCTTCACGGCCCGAATCTCAACCTCCTCGGCCAGCGCGAGCCGCAGATTTATGGCGCCACCACCCTCGACGACATCCGCAACACGCTCGATGCGCTGGCGGCGCAGCTCGGGGTGGAACTCGCCCATTTCCAGAGCAACCATGAAGGCGCGCTGATCGACCGCCTGCACGCCGCGCGGCTCGACGGCACGCGTTACATTTTGATCAACCCGGCGGGTTATACGCACACCAGCGTGGCGCTGCGCGACGCCATCGCCGCCACCGACCTGCCGTTCATCGAAATCCATTTGAGCAATATCTACCGCCGCGAAGCCTTCCGCCACCGCTCGTTTTTTTCCGATCTGGCCGTGGCGGTGATCAGCGGTTGTGGCGCGCACGGCTATTCCCTGGCGCTGCGGCATGCCGTCGCCGAACTCGGGATGGGCGCAAATTGATGGTCTAATGCAGCACTTACCGGCGACTTAACGACAGATCATGGATTTAAGAAAACTCAAGACACTGATCGACCTGGTCTCCGACTCCAATGTGTCGGAGCTGGAGATCACCGAGGCAGAGGGCACGGTGCGCATCGTCAAGGCACCGCCGCAGCCCGTCGTGCAATACGCCCAGCTTACGCCGCAGGCGCCGGTGCCCTACGTCATGACGCCCCCCGCCGCCCCTGCAAGCGCACCGGCTGCCGCCGCGCCTGCCGCAGCCGGCGAAGCGTCGCCACCGCAGACGCCGGGCCATGTGCTCAAGTCGCCGATGGTCGGGACGTTCTACCGCGCGTCCTCGCCGGGAGCCGCGCCGTTCGTCGAGGTCGGCGATGCGGTCAAGACCGGGCAGACGCTGTGCATCATCGAGGCGATGAAAATCCTCAACGAAATCGAGTGCGACAAGGATGGCGTGGTCAAAGCCATCCTCGCCGAAAACGGCCAGGCCGTGGAATTCGGCCAGCCGCTGTTCGTCATCGAGTGAACGCCCGCGGCCGCGAACGGCCCTTGTGATGCGCCGCGGCACACCGCTGCGGCGCCGCCCGCCAGCCGCGGCCTTTTTCAGCTTTTGACAACGGACGTCGCGCATGTTCAAAAAAATCCTCATCGCCAACCGCGGCGAAATCGCCCTGCGGGTGCAGCGCGCCTGCCGCGAAATGGGCATCCAGACCGTGGTGGTGTATTCCGAAGCCGACCGCGAGGCCAAATACGTCAAGCTGGCCGACGAGGCGGTCTGCATCGGTCCGGCGCCGTCGGCGCAGAGCTATCTGCACATGCCGGCGATCATTTCCGCCGCCGAAGTCACCGACGCCGAGGCCATCCACCCCGGTTACGGTTTCCTGTCGGAAAACGCCGACTTCGCCGAGCGCGTGGAAAAATCGGGATTTGCCTTCATCGGCCCGCGCCCGGAGTCGATCCGTCTGATGGGTGACAAGGTCAGCGCCAAGCAGGCGATGATCCGCTCCGGCGTGCCCTGCGTGCCCGGTTCCGACGGCGCCCTGCCCGACGACCCGCGCGAAATCACCCGCATCGCCCGGGCGATCGGCTATCCCGTCATCATCAAGGCCGCTGGCGGCGGTGGCGGGCGCGGCATGCGCGTGGTGCATACCGAGGCCGCGCTGATCAACGCCGTGACCATGACCCGCAGCGAGGCCGGCGCAGCGTTCGGTAACCCGGCGGTGTACATGGAAAAGTTCCTGCTGCAGCCGCGGCACATCGAAATCCAGGTGCTCGCCGATCAACACGGCAATGCGCTGTGGCTGGGCGAACGCGACTGTTCGATGCAGCGTCGTCACCAAAAAATCCTGGAAGAGGCGCCGGCTCCGGGAATTCCGCGGCGGCTGATCGAGCGCATCGGCGCGCGCTGCGCCGACGCGTGCAAAAAAATCGGCTACCGTGGCGCGGGCACGTTCGAGTTCCTGTACGAAAACGGCGAGTTCTATTTCATCGAAATGAACACCCGGGTGCAGGTCGAGCATCCGGTGACCGAACTCATCACCGGCATGGACATCGTCGTCGAGCAGATCCGCATCGCCGCCGGTGAAAAGCTCAGCGTGCGCCAGCGCGGCGTGCAGTTCAAAGGCCACGCCATCGAGTGCCGCATCAACGCCGAGGACCCGTACAAATTCACCCCGTCACCCGGCCGCATCACCATGTGGCACACGCCGGGCGGTCCGGGTGTGCGTGTCGACTCCCATGCCTACACCAACTATTTCGTCCCGCCCAATTACGACTCGATGATCGGCAAAATCATCGTCCACGGCGCCACGCGCGAGCAGGCCATCGCCCGCATGCGCATCGCGCTGTCGGAAATGGTGGTCGACGGCATCCAGACCAACATTCCGCTGCACCGCGAGCTGATGGTCGATGCACGCTTCAACGAGGGCGGCACCAGCATCCACTATCTCGAAGAGTATCTGGCTGCGCGCCACCAGAACTGAACCGGCATGCCTTACCGCGAAGTCACCATTCCCGTCGGCGAGGAACAGGCCGATGCACTGTCGGACGCCCTGCTCGAACTCGGCGCCCTGAGCGTCAGTGTCGAAGACCGCTATGGCGACAGCGCACAGGAGCAGGCGCTGTACGGCGAGCCCGGGCTGCCGCCTCCGGCCAGCGCCTGGCAGCAGTCGCTGCTGCGCGCACTGTTTGCCGACGAGCCGCAGGCCGACGCCGCGCTTGCCGCGCTCCTGGCCGCCGGCGCACTGCCCGATCTGCGCGACGTCCACCAGACCACGGTCGCAGACCAGGACTGGGTGCGGCTGACACAGGCACAGTTCCAGCCGGTGTCGATCGATGACGCGCTGTGGATCGTGCCGAGCTGGCACGAACCGCCGGCAACGGCAGCGCCGGTCATTCGCCTGGACCCCGGACTGGCCTTTGGCACCGGCACCCACCCGACCACGCGGCTGTGCCTGCAATGGCTGGCACGCCATGCATTGCACGGGCGCAGCGTGCTCGACTATGGCTGCGGTTCGGGCATTCTGGCCATCGCTGCGGCCAAGTTCGGTGCAACACCCGTCGTTGCCGTGGACATCGACCCCGATGCCGTGCAGGCCACTGCGGCCAATGCCCGGGCCAACGCCGTGACCCTGCACGCCGGGCTGCCCGATCAGGCGGGCAACACGCGGTTTGACGTCGTCGTCGCCAACATCCTGTCGGCGCCGCTGAAATTGCTTGCCCCGGCGCTGGCCGCGCACGTCAAACCCGCGGGCCAGCTCGTGCTCAGCGGCATTTTGCAGCGGCAGGCCGACGACCTCATCGACGCCTACGCGCCTTACGCCGCGTTGCACGTCGACCAGGCTCTGGACGGCTGGGTCTGCCTGGCCGGCCCGACGCGGGGCTGATTCCGCGATGGCGCAAGCCACCCGTTGTCCGCACTGCCAGACCACGTTCAAGGTGGTGCGCGACCAGCTGCTGCTGCGCGAAGGCTGGGTGCGCTGCGGCCATTGCGGCGAGCCCTTCAACGCCCTCGATCACCTCGTCGAGCTGCAGGCAGCAGACGCCGCCCCGCCGGAGCAGACCGCAGACACATCCGCCCAGCCCGCGCCGCCACCGCCGGCAGCAGCCACGCCGCAACCCGCCACGGCCACCAGCGTGACCGTGCCCGACCGCATCGGCACGCTGCGCTGGAGCCAGGCCGTGCTGCGCGAACGCCCGGCTGCCGAGGGCTTTTTGCCACTGACCACACCGCCTTACGCGCCGGCGACGACCCCGTTGAATCCTCCTTCTGCTGCCCCGGCAGCATCGCAGCCCCCCGCCCCCGCCCCCGCCGACGCCGTACCGCAGCCGGCGCCCGACAGCGCCCCGTCCGCCGGCGACGACTCCGGCCCGCTGTCGGAAATCCGGCTCGATCAGGCGCTGAATTACCAGTTCGACCGCACCGAGCCCGACGCGGTGCAGACGGTGCTGCCCGTCCCCGACACGCTGCCCGCACCGCAGCCCGAATTCGTCCGCCAGGCCGACCGTCAGGCGCGCTGGCGCAGCACACCCGTGCGCATCGTTCTGGGGCTGGCCAGCCTGTTGCTGGCGTTGCTGCTGGCTGCGCAAGCCGCGCTGTTCTGGCGCGACGACCTGGCGCAGCAATGGCCGCAGAGCCGGCCCTGGTTGCAGCAGCTCTGCACGCTCACGACCGGCTGCGAGCTGGCGGCGCCGCGCGACCTCGACGCCTTGGTGATCGACGCCTCCAGCCTCAACCCCGCGGCCTCCGGGTTGCGGCTGGACGTGCTGCTGCGCAACCGCAGCAGCCGTGCCGTGGCCTGGCCGGCGATCGAGCTGACGCTCACCGACGCGCAAGGCCGGGTGACGCAGCGCAAAGTCCTGCCCGCCAGCGTCTACTTGCCCGCAGCGCAGGCCGCAGCGGCGCAACGGCTCAGCGGCATCGCTGCGGGCGAACAGGTCCAGCTCCAATTGCAGCTGACGGTGCAAGGCACGCCGCCCGAAGGGTACAAGCTGCTGCTGTTCTACCCTTGAGCCGGGGTGGCCGACGGCGGCGGGGCATGAACCTCCGCGCGCGCGGCCAGATAGCTGTCGCTGCGCAGCAGCTCGTCCCAGGCGACTGCCGGCTGTTGCGGCAACAGCAGCAGGCGGCGCTGCGCGCTGCGCGCGTCGGGCTGCCACGCCCCGGCCTGGAGTGCGGCCTGCAGGTCGTGCAACAAGGCATCCAGCGGCTGGCCGTCATCGACCACGCTCTGATTGCACACCAGCATCATGTCGCAACCGGCGCGCAATCCCTGCAGCACCGCCTGACTCAACCGGCCGCCGGCAGCCGTGGCAGCAGCAGCCATGCCCAGATCGTCGCTGATGATCGCGCCGGTAAAGCCGATGCGCTCACGCAGCACCTGACGCAGCCAGATGGTGCTGAACCCGGCCGGCAACGCGTCGACTTGTGGATACACCACATGCGCCGGCATGACCGCACGCAGTCCCGGCGCCAGCGCATGGTAGGGCGCGGCATCGGCGTCGAGCAGCGCCTGCAACGGGCGATCGTCGGTGGCCACGGTCACGTGGGTGTCGGCATGGGCATGCCCATGCCCGGGGAAATGCTTGGCGCAATGCGCCATGCCGGCGCGCGCCATGCCGAACATCAGGCTCTGCGCCAGCGCCGTGACCACGCGCGGATCGGCGTGCAGCGCACGGTCGCCGATGACCCCCGACCGTCCCCAGTCCAGGTCGAGCACCGGAGCAAAGCTGAAGTCCACGCCGCAGGCGCGCAGTTCGGCGGCGAGCACCAGGCCGCAGGCCGTGGCGCGGCGTATCGCGCCTGCGGCATCGTGCATCCAGTGCACGCCGAGTTCGCGCATTGCCGGCAGGTGGGTGAAGCCGTCGTCACGGAACCGCTGCACCCGCCCGCCCTCGTGATCGACAGCGATGAGCAGATCACCACGCACCGCCTTGATCTGCGCGCACAATTCGCGCAACTGCTCGCGGTTGCTCCAGTTGCGCGCAAACAGCACGACGCCGCCGACCAGCGGATGGCGCAGCCGCCGGCGGTCGGCGGCCGTCAGCTGCAGGCCGGCGACATCGACGATCAGCGGGGCATGGGACGTGGGGTGCATCGGTCTCACCCCGCGGCCACGACCTCGGCGACCACGGTGGCCAGCGCGGTATCGGCCTCGTCGGACACCGACACCAGAAAACGCAAGGCGCGCGCTGCGCACCAGTCGCTGAGCGCGCCGTGCAGCACCACGGTGGGCTGGCCGCTGGGCAGTTTGACGATTTCGCAATCCCGCCAGCGCATCGGCGCATGCAGCCCGAGGCCGATGGCTTTGGCAAACGCCTCCTTGGCGGCAAAGCGCGTCGCCAGGTAATTGATGCCGCGCTGCTCCACCAGGGCGAGCCGCCGGGCGTATTCCTGTTGCTCGGCCGGGCCGAGCACGCGCTGGGCGAACCGCACGCCGTGCCGCTGCACCGCGGCGCGCATGCGCGCGATCGAGCACACGTCGGTGCCGATGCCGTAGATCATGCCGGTTCAGCCGCCGTGTGCTGCGGCACGGCGAATTGCGGCGTTGAAATCGCGCACCGCCTGCGTCAGGCCGACGAAAACGGCATGGCCGATGAGCGCGTGGCCGATGTGCAGCTCGCTGACCTCGGGCCGCGCGGCGATCGCCGGGGTGCTGGCCAGCGTCAGGCCATGACCGGCGTTGGTCTGCAGCCCCAGGCTGCGGCCGTGCTGCAGGCCGGCGACGAGTCGCGCGAATTCGCGCTGCGTGGCGGCTTCATCGCCGGCATCGAAGGCATTGGCGTAGGCGCCGGTGTGCAGCTCGATGCATGGCGCCCCGGCACGGGCGCTGGCGTCGATTTGCGCCGCGCTGGGCTCGATGAACAGCGACACGCGGCAGCCGCAGTCGGCCAGCCGGGCACAGGCGTCGCGCACACGGTCGAACTGCCCGGCCACGTCCAGCCCGCCCTCGGTGGTGACTTCCTGGCGGCGTTCGGGCACCAGGCAGACCATTTGCGGCCGCACGCGGCAGATGATGTCGAGCATCTCCGGCGCCAGCGCCGATTCGAAGTTCAGCGGTGCGGTAATGGTGGCCTTGAGCCGCTCGACGTCGGCGTCGCGGATGTGTCGCCGGTCTTCGCGCAGATGGAAGGTGATGATGTCGGCGCCGGCCTCGACCGCCTGCTGCGCCGCCTGTACCGGATCGGGAAAGCGGCCGCCGCGCGCGTTGCGCAGCGTGGCCACGTGGTCGATGTTCACCCCGAGCAGCGGACGGCGGTCGGACGCGGGAGCCAGTGGATTCATAGTTTGTGCAGGTCGATGAGGAGCTGGCGGGTGCGCAGCGTCTGTCCCGAAAGATGATAGTGAAGCAGCCCGCGCATCAGCGTCTTGGCCGCACGCGAGAGGCTGCCGTCGCCCGCCGCAGCGGCGCCGTGCTGCAATGCCAGCAGCACCTCTCCACGCACCGCACCGGGTTCGCCGGGGGCGCAGGCGGCAACCCCCTGCTCGGGATCGACGCAGTACCAGCCCTGCGCCTGCACCGGCTCTGCCGTGGCGGTAACGACGTGCAGCTCCGGCAGCGAACCGAGTTCGCGCAGCAGCGCAAACTCGAAACCGCGCAGCACCGGCTCCAGCTCCGCCGGCTGCGCCTGCGGCTGCCCCGCCAGCGCCGCGATGCTGCGGTGGTAGGCGTCGAACAACCCTTCATGCGCGTCTTCACGCGGCAACAGGCGCACGAGCAGCTCGTTGAAATAAAACCCGCACAGCAGCGGCAACCCGGCCAGCGGGGCCTGCCCGCCGATCCATTCGGCACGGGTCAGGGTGCGCACCTCGCCGCGCCCGCTCCAGCTCGCGGCGCAGGGCTGAAAACCCAGCAGCACGGCACGCAGCGCCGACGTCGGCCGCTTGGCGCCCTTGGCGACCAACGCCAGCCGACCGTGGCTGCGGCTGAACACGTCGAGCAACAGGCTGGTTTCTTTCCACGGGTGGCTGTGCAGCACGTAAATCGGCTCGTCGTGCACGCGCTCGATCCGCGAGCGCGGCGGCGGGCGCCGCGCCGCCGCGGGTCTGGGCTGGCCGGCAGCGGTTTGCGTCTCAGTCCTCATAGCCGAAGGCACGCACTGCGGCCTGATCGTCGGCCCAACCCGAACGGGTCTTGACCCACACCTCCAGGAACACCGGACCGCCGAACAGCGTCTGCATGTCCTGCCGCGCTTCGGTGGACATGCGCTTGAGCCGCTCGCCCCCCGCGCCGATGACCATCGCCTTGTGACTGTCGCGATCGACGATGATGCTCGCGGCGATACGCCGCAACCCGCCGTCCTGCGTGAACTGGTCGATGACCACCGCGCTGGTGTAGGGCAGTTCGTCCCCGGTGAGGCGAAACAGTTTTTCGCGCAGGATTTCCGCAGCGAGAAAACGCTCGCTGCGGTCGGTGAGCGTGTCCGGCTCATATATCCAGTCCTGCTGCGGCAGGTACGGCTCCATGATGCCGAGCAGACGCGTCGCGTCGGCAGCCTTTTTCGCCGACAGCGGCACGATTTCGGCAAACGCGCGCAGCCGGCCCAGCTCGGCCAGCCAGGGCAGCAGGGTCTCTCGCGGCTTGACGCGGTCGAGTTTGTTGACCACGGCGATCACCGGGCGGTCATGCGGCAACACACCGAGCACGGTGTGGTCCTGCGCGGTGAGCCTGCCGGCTTCGACGACCCACAGCACCACATCGACCTCGGCGAGCGCCGCGGTGACCGTGCGGTTCATCGCACGGTTGAGCGCGTGCAGATGCCGCGTCTGGAAACCCGGGGTATCGACGAAGGCGAATTGCGCCGCACCGACGGTGCGTACACCCAGAATGCGGTGCCGCGTGGTCTGCGCCTTGTGCGAGGTGATGCTGAGCTTGGCGCCGACCAGCGCGTTGAGCAGGGTGGATTTGCCGACATTGGGTCGGCCGACGATGGCCACGGTGCCGAAACGGCGCGGCGCCGCACTGGGAGTCTCGTTCATCGGAGTTTGGGCCGTGAGGGTTTGGCGTCGTTGCGCAGCGGTGCTGCGGCATGCAGCGAACCGTCTTGCGCCAGACGCTCGATCATGCGCGCGGCGGCATCCTGCTCGGCGCGCCGGCGGCTGCCGCCTTCGCCCAGCACTTTCAGCCCCAGTGCGGGCACGGCGCATTCGACCTGGAATTTCTGCTGGTGTGCGGCGCCGCGGACGTCGCACACGGTATAGATCGGCAGCGCCAGACGTTGGCCCTGCAAAAGCTCCTGCAACTGGGTTTTGGCGTCTTTGCGCACCACATCGGCGTCGAGGGTGTCGAGCAGCGGAGCGAACAGGCGGCGCATGACCTGCAGCGCCACTTCGAAACCGGCTTCGAGATAAATCGCGCCGAGTAGGGCTTCGAGCGTGTCGGCCAGAATGGACTCGCGCTGCGCCCCGCCGCTGTGCTGTTCGCCTTCGCCAAGGCGCAAAAACCGCCCGAGATCGATTCCCCGGGCGACTTCGGCCAGCGTCTCCGCGCGCACCAGCGCGGCACGCAAACGCGACAGTTGCCCCTCGTCCTGCCGCGCCGCCTGCTGGTAGAGCAGCGCCGCGGCGCACAGATTGAGCACCGAATCGCCGAGGAATTCCAGCCGCTCGTTGTGATCCGCGCCGAAGCTGCGGTGGGTCAGCGCCCGCGAGAACAAAAGGCGATCGCGGAAGGTATAACCCAGCCGCGTTTCCAGTGGCGTGCTCACCCGCGGATCAATGCGACTGCCCGGCGTACTTGATGAGCAAATACACCGGTCCGGCGATGTGGATTTCTTTGTTGTAGGCAAAGGACACGACCACCTTGTCGTTGACCTTGGTGATGTTCAGGTCCTGCGCCGTGACCGAGGTGATGTAATCGACATCGGCTTCCTTGGCAAATGCGGCGCGGATGTCGGCGACCGTCGGCCCTGCCTTGGCCGCCTGATTGACCGCCTTCTGGATGGCGAAATATTCCGTGGCCGTCGGCACGGCCTGTGCGCCGATGACCACGATGAACGCAATGATGGCTCCCCAGAAAATCAGCCCAATCAGGGTGATGCCGCGCTGCCTGTGCTGCTGCTTCATAGTTGCCCCGATCTCCCAAGAAAGAAGCGCCGCCTGCTCCCCGCAGCTTCGCCCCGCACGCGGGCCGCTCGGGGGCAACGAGGCCGCGGCGCTGACGTTCAATGAATCAAACCGATGTTTTTCGGTGCGCTGAAATTCATCCACACCACGAACGCCTTGCCAATGATATTGCGTTCCGGCACGAATCCCCAATAACGTGAATCCAGCGAATTGTCGCGGTTGTCCCCCATGACGAAGTAATTGCCCGGCGGCACTTTGCAGACAAAACCTTCGGCGTTGTAGTGACACATGTCGCGGTGCGGAAAATCGTCCGGCCCGCCGATGACGTAGGGCGGCGCCGCCGGGTTGACCATGATGCGATGGGTATGCGTACCCAACTGTTCCATGTACTGCTTGTAGTACGTCATCGTCCCCGGATCGAAATAGTCGGGCAGCGGCGTCTCCGGCACGGGCTTGCCGTTGATCACCAGATGTTTGTCTTCGTAGGACACGGTGTCGCCGGGCAGGCCGACGATGCGTTTGATGTAGTCGATGCGCGGATCTTTCGGCAGGCGAAAGACGATGACGTCGCCGCGCTGCGGCGCCTCGCCCGGGGTGAGGCGGGTATCGAGCAGCGGCAGCCGCAGGCCGTAGATGAATTTGTTCACCAGGATCAGGTCTCCGGGAACGAGTGTCGGCTCCATCGAGCCCGACGGAATTTTGAACGGTTCGGCGACGAACGAACGCAGCAGGAACACCACCAGGATGACGGGAAACAGCCCGGCGGTCCACTCCAGCCACCACGGCTGGCGCTGCACCCGCTCGCGCGCGGCTTCGATCTGCGCGTCGGTGGCCACCGCGCCGTCGAGCGCCAGACCCTGCTGCTGCAGCGCCGTGCGACGCGCCTGCAGCTGCTCGGCGGCCGCCTTCGCCGCACGGCGGCGCTGTGGCGCGAAATACCAGCGCTCGGCAAACCAGAAAACGCCGGTGACGACCAGGAGGATGAACAGCAGCAGGGTGAAATTGACGGTCGGCGCGGTTTCCATAAAGAGGGGTGTGGGAAGGAATGGGTCAGTCTTCGACTTGCAGGATGGCGAGGAAGGCTTCTTGCGGCACCTCGACCGAGCCGATCTGTTTCATGCGTTTCTTGCCCGCTTTCTGCTTTTCGAGCAGTTTGCGTTTGCGCGTGATGTCACCGCCGTAGCACTTGGCCAGCACGTTTTTGCGCAGCGCCTTGATTGTCTCACGCGCAATGATGTTGCCCCCGATGGCCGCCTGGATGGCGACATCGAACATTTGCCGCGGAATGATTTCGCGCATTTTTGCCGCCACCTGCCGGCCGCGGAACTGCGCCTGGCTACGGTGCACGATGATCGACAGCGCATCGACCCGGTCGCCGTTGATCAGCATGTCCACCTTGACGACGTCGGCGGCACGGTACTCCTTGAACTCGTAGTCCATCGACGCGTAGCCGCGCGACACACTCTTGAGCTTGTCGAAAAAATCGAGCACGATTTCGGCCAGCGGCAGGTCGTAGGTGAGCATGACCTGCCGGCCGTGGTAGGCCATGTTGAGCTGCACCCCGCGCTTCTGATTGGCCAGGGTCATCACCGGGCCGACGTACTCCTGCGGCATGTACAGGTGCACGGTGACGATGGGCTCGCGGATTTCGGCGATGCGGCCCTGGTCGGGCATTTTGGAGGGATTTTCCACCTCGATGACCTCGCCGTTGGCCAGCACCACCTGATAAACCACCGACGGCGCGGTGGTGATGAGGTCCTGGTCGAACTCGCGCTCCAGCCGCTCCTGCACGATTTCCATGTGCAGCAGCCCGAGAAAACCGCAGCGGAAGCCAAAACCCAGCGCCTGGCTGACTTCGGGCTCGAAGCGCAGCGCTGCGTCGTTGAGCTTGAGTTTTTCCAGCGCGTCGCGCAACTGGTCGTACTCGCTAGCCTCGGTGGGATACAGGCCGGCGAACACCTGCGGCTGGATTTCCTTGAACCCCGGCAGCGGCGCGCTCGCCGGGCCGAGGTTGTTCGGCAGCTTTTTTTCCAGGGTGATGGTGTCGCCCACCTTGGCCGCCTGCAGTTCCTTGATGCCGGCGATGACAAAACCGACCTCGCCGGCGCTGAGCGCCTCGCGCTGCACCGACTTGGGGGTGAACACGCCGAGTTGCTCGACGTTGTACGCCGCATGTGTGGCCATCATCTGGATGCGGTCGCCCTTGCGCACCGTGCCGTCGACCACCCGCACCAGCATGACCACGCCGACATACGGGTCGAACCATGAATCGATGATCATCGCGCGCAGCGGCGCGTCGAGCACGCCTTTGGGCGGCGGCATGCGGGTGATGACGGCTTCGAGTATGTCGTCGATCCCCATGCCGGTCTTGGCGCTGCACGGGATGGCGTCGCTGGCGTCGATGCCGATGACGTCCTCGATCTCCTGCTTGGCACGCTCGGGATCGGCCTGCGGCAGATCCATTTTGTTGAGCACCGGAACGACCTCGACGCCGAGATCCAGCGCGGTGTAGCAGTTGGCCACCGTCTGCGCCTCCACGCCCTGACTGGCATCGACTACCAGCAGCGCGCCCTCGCAAGCCGAGAGCGAGCGGCTGACCTCGTAGCTGAAATCGACGTGACCCGGAGTGTCGATCAGGTTGAGGGTGTAGGTCTGGCCGTCACGCGCGGTGTACTGCAGCGCTGCGGTCTGCGCCTTGATGGTGATGCCGCGCTCGCGCTCGATGTCCATCGAGTCGAGCACCTGCGCCTCCATTTCCCGGTCCGGCAACCCGCCGCAACGCTGGATGATGCGGTCGGCAAGGGTTGATTTGCCGTGGTCGATGTGCGCGATGATGGAAAAATTGCGAATGAGGTTCATGCAAAAACCGCCGGGGCAAACGGCTCAGGCCCCACGCAGCCGCTGTGCGGGACGGCAAGAGGTGGGATGGTCAACAAAAAAGGCGCGACAAGCCTGGCGCGCCCCTCAACCCATCATTGCGCATCGAACTGGCAACTGCCGACGCCTGATGAATCTTGATTCTAACGCGTCACCGTATCGGCTCTAGAAGGCTGTTGAAAAACGTCGTGAGGATGGCCAGATGCAAGGCGCACGGCGCACAGCGACCGAGACAGATCAGGCCGATCGGCGAGGGAGCGAGCACCGCGCAACGCCGCAGATGGCCCACCGCAGCAGTTTTTCGACGGTCTGCTAGTGTCCTGTCCCGCTGATACGTGAACAAAGTCGATGCAGCTTCTCGAGGATGGAGTCGGCGGTGGCGGTCCACCTGAAGGGCTGGCAGTTTGTGTTGTAGGTCGCGACGAAGTGATTGATGCG
>JAJZAQ010000057.1 GCA_021799355.1 Pseudomonadota bacterium | reverse complement strand
CACCGAGGTATTCCCCGCTTTGCACTTCGATCATCACCAGGTTTACCTTGCCGGGGTTCATCAAGCGGTGAGGGGTGCAAGGTGGGATGAAAGTCGATTCGTTGGTGCGGATGTAGCGGTCGTGCTCGCCGTTGATGATTTTGGCGGTGCCGGACACCACGATCCAGTGTTCGCTGCGGTGGTGGTGCATTTGCAGCGAGAGGCTGGCGCCGGGCTTGACCTCGATGCGTTTGATTTTGAAATGCGGCCCCTCTTCGAGCACGGTGTAAGTGCCCCAGGGGCGGTGCACGGTTCGGTGCAGTTTGTGTGCGTCATGCCCGCGCGCTTTGAGCGCGGCGTAAAGCTGGCGCACGTCTTGGGCTTTGTCTTTGGCTGCCACCAGCAGCGCATCGGGGGTGTCGACGATGATCAGGTCGCGCACGCCGACGGCGCCCACCAGGCGGTCTTCGCCGTGGATGGAGCAGTTATGCACGTCGTGCAGCTCGGCTTCGCCCGCTACACGGTTGCCCTGGGTGTCAGCAGGGAGCAGGTTGGTCAATGCCGTCCAGCTGCCAATGTCGCTCCAGCCGATGTTGCAGGGCACGAGCGCCACCCGGTGGGATTTTTCGGCGACGGCATAGTCGATGGAGACATCGGGCACCGGCGCGAAGCTGCGGGCGTCGAGCTCCACTTGAAAAATGCCCTCGCCGTGCACACGGCGTGAGCGGCCCAAGCAGTCTCGCACTGCTTCGACAATATCGGGGCAGTGTTGCCGCATCTCCTCCAGCAGGGTGTCTGGAGTGGCGCAGAACATGCCGGAGTTCCAGTAATAGCCGCCTTGCTCCAGGAATCGGCGGGCAGTAGCCAGATCGGGTTTTTCAACAAAGCGTTTGACCCTTTGGCCCTCGGCCTGGATATAGCCAAAGCCGGTGTCGGGGGCTTCGGGCTCAATGCCGAAAGTCACCAAAAAGCCTTCACGCGCCAGTTGCAGGGCCTGCTCGACGGCGTTGGCAAAGGCGGCCTGGTCAGCGATGAGATGGTCTGCCGGCAGGATGAGCAGCACGGCGTCCGGGCGCTGGCTTTGGGCATGCAGCGCAGCGGCAGCAATGGCCGCTGCGGTGTTGCGGCCAAAGGGTTCGAGCAGGTAGGTGGTCGTGAGGTGGCGCGGGTTGACGGCGGCGTACTCGTCTTCCGTCTTGAAGTAGAACTCGCGGTTGGTCACGGTGTAGATCTCGTCTACCCCCGGCAGGCTGGCGGCGCGCAGGAAGGTCTTCTGCAGCAGGCTTTGGCCGTCGGTCAGCTTGATGAAAGGCTTGGGATGGCTTTCACGCGAAACGGGCCACAGCCGGGTGCCGGCGCCGCCGGACAGAATGACAGGGATCAGGGGCATATTGGTCTCACGTCTTGTAAGGGTTAGAGCAGATCGGCGAGGGTGTCGATGGTGGTCTGCAACTGCTGCGGCTCGTGCTGCGCGCTCAAGAAAAACCGGATGCGAGCGGCTTTTTCTTCGACCGCCGGATAAATGATGGGTTGGGCGTTGATGCCGCGCTCGAACAGGGCGTTGGACAGCCGGGCGGCCTTGAGCGAGGAGCCGACGATGGCCGGGGTGATGGCGTGGCCTTCGGACATGCCGGTGTTGATGCCTTTAGCCTTGGCGCGCTGCAGAAACTCTTGCCCTACGGCTTGCAGGCGGGCCACACGTTGCGGTTCTTCCTGCAGGATGTGCAGCGCCTCGAGTGCGGCTGCGGCCAGCGCCGGAGACAGGCCAACACTGTAGACGAAGCCGGGCGCGTTGAACTTGAGCAGTTCGACCAGCGGGGTGCTGCCGGCGATGTAGCCCCCACACGAGGCCAGGGTCTTGGACAAGGTGCCCATCCAGATGTCCACGTCGCGCGGGTTGATGCCCCAATGCTCGGCGCTGCCTCGGCCGGTGGCGCCGAGCACACCCAGGGCATGCGCGTCGTCAACCATCAGGAAGGTCTTGTGCGTGTGTTTGAGTTCGACGAAACGCCGCAGGTCGGGGCTGTCGCCGTCCATGCTGTACAGGCCCTCGACCACGATGAGCACGCGCTCGAACTGTCCGCGCAACTGACCCAGCAGGGCGTCCACCCACTGCCAGTCGTTGTGTGGAAAGCTGCGGCGGTGGGCGCCGGAGAGTTTGGCGCCTTCGAGCACGCTGTTGTGAATGAGGGCGTCGTGCAGGATCAGGTCGCGCGGGCCGAACAGGGTGGCCAAGGTGCTGACGTTGGTTGCGTGGCCGCTGACAAAGGCCACGCAATCGTCCACGCCGTAGAACGCCGCCAGCGCTTGCTCCAGGTCGCGCTGCACCGGCCGCTCACCCGCGACGAGACGGCTCGCCGAGGGCGAGGTGCCATAGCGGGTGATGGCGCGCCGCGCTGCGGCGTTGACGCGCGGGTGGCCGTTGAGACCCAGGTAGTTGTAGCTGGAGAAGTTGAGGTACTGGCGCCCGCCGATCACCGTGGTGGCGCCCGCTACGGCCTCGTGCACCCGGAAAAACGGGTTCTGCACCCCGAAGCGGTCGGCTGCAGCATGAGACACGCGCATGCGCTCGTAGGCAGGGTGTTTGTCGATGCGCCAGAACGCCTCGGACACAGGGGACCTTGCCACATGGGACTGCGAATGGGGCGCGGGCACCTGCGCCTTGCGGTGGAGGAAGCGCGCAACAAGGTTGCTGCGCAAGTCCGTTTTTAGGCCAGTAGGGGCATCGTCTGGGGCGGGCGCGTTCATCGGGCGGTCAGGCGTTGGGGGGCTGGGGATGTGTCGTCCAGGCTTTGCGCAAGCGCCTGGATGGTTTCAGGGTCAAGTTCGCTACTGGCGTGTTGTTCGGCCAACTGCTGAACTAATTGTGTCGTTGCCGATACGGGCTCGCCGTGCTCATTTTGCGCGTCGAACAGCGCAGCGAACACATGCCCGGCGATGCGATCCACCGTCGGGTTGTCGCTGATCAACATCGGTGGCAGGCTGACGCCAAGGCGCTTCTCCAGCGCGAGGCCAAGCTCGACCGCCATGAGCGAGTCGAGCCCGAGGTCGTGCAACGCGCGGTCGCGCGCAATCTGCGCGGCAGGCATGCGCAGAATGGCGGCGACTTCCTCGGTGAGCGCGGCGGCGATCGCATCCAGAGCCTGTTCAGGCGGCATGTCTTGCAGTTGCGCGCGCAGATCGTCATCGCTGGCGGCCAGTGGGTTGGCTGCGGCAAGAGACCACAGGGTGTCGAAACGGCGACTAGCAGCGTCTGGCAGGGCGCGGCGCAACGCGGGGGGCTGCAGCGGCAGGACCGTGGCGGAGGTGACCTGAGCGGCCAGCAGACGCTCCAGCGCATCGAGCGCCTGCCTAGACTGCAACGGCGCCTCGCCGAGGCGATGGGCCAGCGCCTCGCGCGCAGCGGCGTTGTCCTTGAGCACGCCCACGTCGTCGATCGGGCCCCAGGCCACGGCCAGGGTGGGCAGCCCTTGCGCCTGACGCGCGCGGGCGAAGGCTTCGAGCGCGGCGTTGGCCGCCACGTAGTTGCCCTGCCCGGGGTTGCCCAGCAGCACGGTGGCGGAAGAAAACAGCACGAAGAAATCCAGCGACTGGCTGCGGGTGGCAGCGTCAAGGTTGACCGCGCCGCGCAGTTTGGCAGCCAGCACGCGGGCGAAGCGCTCGGCGTCGAGGTTGGACAGCAGGGCATCGTCAAGCACCATGGCCGCATGGATCACGCCGCGCAAGGGCGGATGGGTGCGCAGCGCCTGATCAAGCGCGGCTTGCAGCGCGGCGGCATCGGTCACGTCGCAGGCGAGGGCGCAGATCTGCACGCCTTGCGCCCGCAACGCTGCTAGGGCGTCTGCTGCACCCGGAGTCTGTTCACCACGACGGCCCAGCAAAAGGAGATGGCGGGCGCCACGCTGCGCCAGCCACTGTGCCGTGGCCAAACCAAAGCCGCTGAGGCCGCCGGTGACGAGATAGCTCGCCCCGGCAGGCAGATCCAGCCGGGGCTGCGCCTGGATCGTGACGAGACGCGAAGGTGCTCGGCGCAGGTTGATGAGCAGCTTGCCGATGTGTTTGCCCTGCTGCATCTGCCGCATGGCCTCGACGATGTCATCGGCGGTGAACACGGTGTAGGGCAGGGGGGTGAGCGCGCCCGTGGCGAATTCTGTCATGACCTCGGCAAACACCTGCGAGGCCAGTTCGGGGCGCATCGCCATGAGCTGGTCGGCGTCGAAGCCGAAATAGCTGATGTTGTTGCGGAACGGACGCAGGCCTATGGCGGTGTCCTCGTAAAAATCGCGCTTGCCCAGCTCGACGAAGCGGCCAAAGGGCTTGAGGGCGCGCAGGTTGCGCTCGATGGCCACGCCCGCCAGGGAATTGAGCACCACGTCCACGCCTTCGCCACCGGTCAGCGCAAGCACGGCCTGGTCGAAATCCGGGTCGCGGGAGTCGAGTACATGATCGGCGCCTGCCAGGCGCACGAAGGCCCGTTTGTCGGCATTGCCGGCGGTGGCGACGACTTGAGCGCCCAGCCGCTTGGCCACCTGAATGGCCGCCAGCCCCACCCCCCCGGCGGCGGCGTGGATGAGCACGCGCTCGCCGCGTTGCAGCCGCGCCAGATGCACCAAGGCATACCACACGGTGAAGAACACGGTCGGGACGGTGGCGGCCTGCTCGAAGCTCCAGGCGTCGGGTTTGGCAGCGACGGCGCGCTCGGACACACGCACATGGCTGGCCAGACTGGCCGGGGCGAAGGCCAGCACGGCGTCCCCAGGCTGGAAGCGTTTGACCTGCGGCCCGCAGCGGCGCACGCGACCAGCGACTTCCAGCCCGAGGGTGGCACCGGCGAAGCCGTTTTCCAGCGCCTCGTCGCCTAGCAAGCCCATGGCATACATCAAATCGCGAAAGTTGAGACCCGCGCAGGCCGCCTCGATCTCGACTTCATCGCCTTGCGGCGCGGCAGCGTCGGTGTCGACCCACTGCAGGTTGCGCAACTGTCCGGCCAGGGTGAAGTCCAGGCGCCATGCAGCGGCGTCGCGGGGTTGCGGCGCGGGGAGGAATTCGGCCCAGTCCGCGGGAGTGATGCGTGGGACGAAGCGCGCTGCAGGGGTGAGGACGATTTCGTCCTCCTCGTCGTCGTGAGTGAGGGCGTGGGCGAGCCGGGCGGCAAGCTGCGTGTCGGCGGCGTGGCCTGCGGGCCAGGCAACGTCGATCAGTCGCGTGCGCAGACCCGGCGCTTCGTTGCGCGCCACGCGCACCAACCCCCAGAGCGCGGCACCAGTCGGGTCGGCGCCGGGTTGCGGCGCGTCCACCAGCGCCGCTTGGCGGGTGAGCAAGACGATGCGGGGGCAGGGTTGCACGGCGGTTGCGGACAGCAGCAAACGTCGAACTGCATCGAGCCAGCCCGCGAGCGCGGCGGTGTCAGCGGCATCCAACGCCGGTGGCAGCACGACCAGGGCGTCGAGCGTGCGGAGCGGCTCGCCGTGAGGGAGATCGATCAGGCGTCGGATCTGTAGATCAGGATGGTGCTGATCGGCCAGGCTGATTGCCTCAGGGAGAAGCGTCTTTGCAGGAGCGTACAGACCGACGCGCAGCGTCTCAGCGTTTGCTTGCGCCGGGTTGGCGAACACTGTGCTGGCTTGCGCGGCTGGCGGGCGGGCCAGCAGGAGGTAGCTTCCAAGCCCTTGCGCTCCAGCAGCGGCGTCGGTGACAGGGTGCACTTGCAACCAACCAGCCTGCCGCAGGGCTTGCTCCCAGTATGGGGCGGGTTGCAGTCGGCCAACTGGAACGGAGTCGGCAGAGGTCTGCCACCAGCCCGGCTGCAGGCCGTTGAGCAGGTGGCTGGCTGGGTCGGGTGCGCGTTCGGTGATTAGCAATAGACCGCCGTCGGCAAGACGATTGCGCAGAGTGGTCAGCGCGGCCAGAACAGAATCGGCCGCATGGAGCGCGTGATCGATGAGGATGAGATCGAAGCGTGCGGGCAGCGCTGTGTCTGCCATGAGATCCCAGGAGATGGGGTCGAGCAGTGCGGTCGCGACGCCGTCCTGTGCTTGCAGCGCATGACTTGCCGATTCCGTGGTCCGGGCGCGAACGATGTCGGCACGGTCGGGCGGCAGCGCATCCCAGAGGGTGTCGAGCACGCTGTGCTGGGTTGCCGCGATGTCGAGAACCCGCGCGCGGCGATGGGTGGGGATGTTGCGCAGAAACGCTCTGGCCGCCGCGCAGGCGCCGATCTGGCCGGCGGCATACCAGGGCAGCGAGGGCAGGGCAGGCAGCGCGGTGGCAAGCTGAGGGTCAGCGGTCGCGTCGGGTGCAGTCAACGCGGGAAGGGCTTGCGCGGCACGCGCCATGCGCAGTAGTTCCTGCCACGCCTGCGGAGTGTCGATGAGCAGCGTTTGCCAGATCGAGCGGGTGTCGGGCAGGCTCTCGGCGTGCAGCACGCAGCCATCGGCGTCGTCGGTGATCAGCCCTTCGTCGCGCAGCAAGTTCAGGCACCACGCCCAGAGGGGATGGTTGTCGCGCAGGCGGCGTTCCGTCTCGGCATCGAAAGTTGGCTCGTTGGTCAACACCTGCTGCAGTGCGTCGCGCGCCAACGCGACGGTCAGGGCGTGCAGGAGCGGGGCGGTGTCTTGCGCGTAGCGGGTGAGGTCACTGGAGCCGGACGGCGGCAAGGCGTGCTCGGCGGCGGCGACGATGTCGGCCAAAGGCGTCGCGCTGGGCGGCGCTGCCGGGTCACCGTCCAAGGGGGTGAGCCGCAAGCGGCTGATCCAGGCCGCTGGCAATGAGTGGTGGGGGGAGAGCAGCGCCGCGCGAAAACGTGCCCCGTGCACCACGGCGATGGGCCCGTCCTGGTCGTCGCAGAGTGTGAAATCGACCAGCACCGAGCGCGCGCTGCGCCGACGCAGTCGCGCATGGACCTTGGTCGCCCGGTGTGCGACGTCTGGCCGCAGCAGGGTCACCCGTTCCAGGGCGACGGGCAGGAAGGCCAGGGGTTTGTCAGAAGGCTTCCTCTGCGTTTGCAGCCAGCCGAAAGTCGCCTGAAAGCATTGATCGAGCACGACGGGATGCAATGCGTAGCCGCTTGCTGGGGTCGTGTCTTGCGGCCACTGGATTTGCGCTTGGAGCGCATCCCCGGCGAGGTGCAGGGTCTGCAATCCACGGAAGGCGGGGCCGTAATCTAGTCCCAGGGTGGTGGCAAGCGCGTACAGGCTCGCGCCGTCGATCTCGGTGATCGGAATGCCGGGCGCGGCCGACCAAGCCGGGGCGACACCTGCATCGAGCGCGGAGCCCTCAGGCAGGGCGCGGATCTGGCAGCGGGCGTGGAGCGTCCAAGCATCCTGGCTTAGGCGTCGGCGGCTTTCGATGCGCACGCGGCCGCGGCTGGGGTCCAGGCTGGTGCGCAGGGTTTGCGCATGCTCGCCATCGAACACGATGGGCGACAGGATTTCCAGGTGGTCGACTGCGATGACCGCATCCTCTGGTGCCACGCTGCGCATCGCTGCCAGGGCGATTTCGAGGTAGGCGGCGCCCGGCAGGATGACGGCATGGCCGACACGGTGATCGGCAAGCCACGGCAGCTGCACCGGGTCGAGGTGGTTTTCCCAGGTGTGGGCCTGCTCCGTAAGGGGGTATCCCAATAGCGGATTCACGCGTTCGCGTGTGATCAGCGCGTAGCTTTCTGCTGTGTGTGCCGCCCAGTACGACTTGCGCTGCCATGGATAGGAGGGCAGGGCTTGGTGCTTCCAGTGCGCATCAGCCGGGAAAAAAGCGGGGTCGATCGGGCCGCCCAGCAGCGCGGCACGCAGTACGCAACGATTCAGCGTATCGAGGCTGTCATCGTTTCGCCTTGCGCACGCCAGCGCCCTGCCGCTGGCGTGGCTGTCTTGCAGGGTTTCATCGATGTAGCGCTGCAGAATGGCGTGTGGGCCGACTTCGAGATACAGGTCGTAGCCATCGGCCGCCATGCGGGCAATGGTGGCGCCAAACTCCACCGGCTCGCGCACGTTGCGCCACCAGTAGTCCGCACCCAGAGCGTCTGCCGCGATGGGCTGGGCGGTGACGGTGGAATACAGCACCGCCGCTGGCGTATTCCGCGGAGAAAAATCCCCCAGCAATTCGGCCAAGGTCGCCCGCGCCGGTTCCATCAAAGGGCTGTGAAAGGCGTAGTCCAGATCGAGTTCGCGGAAAAACACGCTCTTTGGTTCCAGGGCAGAGCGCACTGCAGACAACGCTGCCCGATCACCGCTGACGGTGAGATTGCGCGGGCTATTGATGGCCGCAATGTCCACAGCGCTGCTCAGGCCCAGCTGCGCCAGCGTGTCGCGCATCTCGTGTTCGTTCAGACCGACGGCGGCCATGCGGCCTGTGCCACGGGTCAAGGCCTGTGCGCGGCTGCGGGCGACGATCACCCGTGCCGCTTCGTCCAACGTCAAGGCGCCTGTGGCCCAGGCGGCCGCGATTTCTCCCACGCTGTGTCCGCATGCCGCCTGCACGCCCACGCCGCGCGCGCGCAGGCACTCCGTCATAGCCACCTGCACCGCGAACAGTGCGGGTTGGGCGTTGGCGGTGTCGTCCAGCACGGCTGGATCGTCCGAGGCGAGGACTTGGCGGATGTCGGGCCCGCTGTGGCGGGAGATCGCCTCAGCGGCCTGTTCGATCGCTTGCCGAAATGTCGTCGATTCGGCCAGGAGTTTGCGGCCCATGCCGGTCCATTGCGCACCGTTACCGCTGTAGACCAAGGCCAGGCTACGAGCGCTTGCATCGGGTGCGGTCTCGATCAGGACGCCGGGATCGTTGCCGCCCTGGGCGTAGCGCGTCAAGGCTGCGAGCGACTCGGGCGATCGCAAATCCGCAACCGCCAGGCGGTGGGAGAGCCAGTCGCGTCCGCGCCAAGCGGCCTGCGCGATGCGTGCGCGGGCGGAGATGTCGCTGTGTTCGAGCAAATCGGCGTAGCGCGCGGCGAGTGCACGCAGCGCACCGTCGTTTTTGGCACTGAGAACCAGGGGAACGAGCGGACTTGCCGCCAGGTCGCGCCGTGCTCCCAAATCGTCGCGAAGGCGGGGCGATGGCTCGGCTCGTTCGAGGATGACATGGGCGTTGACCCCGCCAAAGCCAAAATTGTTGACAGCGGCGCGCAGCGGCCGATCTGTCGCAGCCAGCGGCCTGGTACCGCGCACCACATCCAGGTTGAGCCCCGCAAAGTCGATGTCCGGATGCAGGCGCTGGGCGTGCAGGCTGGCTGGGATGGCGCGGTGGCGGAGCACCAGCACCGCTTTAAGCAATCCGGCCATCCCGGAGGCGGGCTCCAGATGCCCGAGATTGCTCTTGACCGAGCCGATGGGCAGCGCAGCGGGTCGAACACCGTGCGCACCGTAGACCGCACCAATGGCCTGCGCCTCGATGGGGTCTCCCACCTTGGTGCCGGTGCCATGTGCCTCGAGGTAGTCGATGTCTTGCGGTTGCAAACCGCTTTGCTGCAGAACCGCCTGCATCAACTCGGCCTGGCCTGCGGCGCTCGGGATGGTCAGCCCGGTTTTGCGCGCGCCGTCGGCGTTGACTCCTGTGCTGCGGATGATGGCGAGAATGGAGTCCCCGTCGCGCCGCGCAGCTTCGAGAGGCTTGAGCAACAGCATGGCCGCACCTTCGCCGCGCACATAGCCATCTCCGCCCTCGGCGAACGCCCGGCAGCGTCCGCAAGCCGAGAGCATCGAAGCTTTTGTGAAACCGACGAAAGGGTAGGGATGCAGCAGGAGGTTGACACCGCCGACCAGAGCGGCCGAGACTTGGCCACTGACCAGCGCAGCGCAGGCCTGATGCAGTGCAACCAGCGAAGAGGAACACGCCGTGTCAATGGCTAGGCTCGGGCCGCGCAGGTCATACACGTAGGAGAGTCGGTTGGCGGCGACGCTGAGCGTGTTCCCCGTCATCGAGTGCGAGCCCATGCTGGCCAAATCGTCCAGCAGACGCATGCCATAGTCCAGCCCCGAGATGCCGATAAATACCCCGCAATCCGTGCCGGCCAAGCGGGAGGGCGGCACGTTGGCGCTCTCGCAGGCTTCCCAAGCGAGTTCGAGCAGCAGGCGTTGCTGCGGATCAAGCAACTCGGCCTCGCGCGGGGAGATGCCGAAAAATTCTGCGTCGAAGGCGTCGATGCGTGAGAGCACACCCGCAGAGAAGGTGACGCTGCGTCCCGGTTCATTGCGCTTGGGGTGTTGCAGGGCACGCACCGCCCAGCGCGAAGGATCGATTTCTGTGACCAGATCCGCCTGGTCGCGCAGCGCCTGCCAGAACGCGTCGAGGTTGTCCAGATCCCCCGGAAAACGTAACGCAGCGCCGATAATGGCGACATTTGCGTTTTCGAACGCCCGTTCGTTATTTTTTGAGGCCGTGAGAGAATGTTGATTTGGTTCTTTTTGCATCTTGACGAACACTATACAGAAAAAGAAATGACAAATTGGGGCCCTCCCATTCAAGCGGGTGACCGTGGACTTCACCGCGTGGCGTTGTTTTCACCCGAACCCATCGACTCTGATACCGGGCTTTGATGGCGCGCATTCTTTTGTCCGGTCAGGGCGGCTTTGGAGACTTGATCCCTTTGTTTGCCGTTGCGACGACACTGCAAAATCGAGGCCACGAGGTCCGGCTCGCGTTGCCAGTCACCCACCATGCAGCCTGCTGCACGATGGGGCTATCTAGTCTTCCGGTGCCCGAGGCAGGGTGGCAGACGCACGCTCCCGTCGACGAACATGCCATGGGGCGCCTGGTGCACAGGGTTCTCGCCACACTGGTTCCGCAACAGCTAGAGGCCGAACGCGACGCGCTGCAGCCCTGGATTGAGGAGGCGGACGTGGTCATTGGCAATCAGCTGGCTTATGCAGCGGCGATGGCGTGCAAACGAACCAGCAAACCCTGGGTGTATCTGGCGGCGTCGCCATTGGCGATTCCGTCACGCTTGGATCCGCCTTACTGGCCCGTGCTGCATCACCTGCAGCGGCGCACGTCCTCGGCAACGATTCAGCGGGGGAGTCTGCAGTTGGCCCGGGGTGCCACGAGGCTGCTGATGCGGGGACAACCCCGGATGTTGCACCAATCGGGTGCGTGGGGCACGGAACACCCGCGTTTTGAGGGGATGTACTCCACCGCGCTGAATCTGCTGATGGCGTCCCCGCTGTTGGTGCCCGCGCAGAGTGACTGGCCGAACGGCACGCTGGCAACGGGCTTTGCCTGGTTCGATCCCCCGTTCCTCGGCGGCGCGGATCAAGAGGAGGAGATCACCCGTTTTGCGACGGCGGGTGACAAGCCCCTGGTGTTTGCCCCGGGAGGCAGCACGCGGGTGGATCCAGGTGCGTTTTTTGTCGAGAGCCGGGCTGCCACCTTGGCGCTGGGCAGACGCGCCATCATCGTTGCGGCAAAGAAGTTTCACGCGCAGTTTCCGCCTCACCCGGACATTTTGCTGACCGGCTACTTTCCTTACGCCCGCCTGTTTTCGCATGCTGCGGCGGTGGTTCACTCGGCAGGGATCGGCGCCCTGGGTTGGGCGGCGCGTTACGCCGTGCCATCTTTGCTTGTGCCCTCGGAGTGGGACCAGTTCGACAACGCCAGGCGTGCCGAGCGTTCCGGATGGGGGCACACGCTGGGCCGAAAACACTACACGGCTGAGCGCATTGCACAGGCTATCGGTGCGCTGGAATCAGACCAGCGGGTGCGACACAGCCTGACACAGGCAAGCGGCACGCTGCAGACGGAGGATGGTGCCCGCCGCGCGGCAGACGCGGTCGAGCAGTTGTTGCAGGGCGCGTCGATCAGCGAATGACGCCAAACGATTGCAGGGTTTGGAACGGATAGACGATCGAGCCAACAACGTTGAGCACCTTCTGGAGATCGGCCGCTGGCGCATCCGAGACGTAAATCAAGTCTTTGTTTTCCACGGGGAACGACTGTGCAACGAAAAAGGTCGCCGGATCGTGCAGATTGAACTGAAAAATCGTCGGTACCTTGCCGTCGACCAGGGTGGTGGGTTTTTGCGGCCAGGGCAGGGCGTCTGGGGGCACCATGCGGAACAGGAACACGCCCGCCGGGTTGGAGCGGTTGTCGTCGAGCCCGCCGATGCGCGCCAACGCCTGCGCCAGATTGATGCCATTTGCCTCGAAATCGACCTCGCCGTTGCGACCGATCGCTCCGAGCGCAGTAAAGCTCAGCGGCTGATACAGCGCGGTGACCACGTCTCCTGCTTGCAGCGCAATGTTGTCTTGCGGGTTGCGCAAAATGGCTTCCAGTGGCAAGGTCATGGTGCGGCCATCGCGCGAAATCTGAATGGTCGTCTTCTCCACGGGTTTGGTGACGCCCCCGGCAAGCGCAATGGCGCGCAGCAGTTTGACGCCCCCGGGCATCATCGGCACTTCCATGCTGTGCTGCACATTGCCGACGATGGTGATGTTCTGGGTATTGTTGCGTGCCAGTCGGACGATGACTTGCGGATGATTGGCCTTGCCGCGCAGGCGGCTGGTAATTTCGGCTTCGATCTCGGAAAGCGTTTTTCCGTCCACCGCAATCTTGCCCGCAAACGGCACAACGACCGTACCGGAGTTGCCCACGATCTGTTCAGGCAGGCTCACCGTGCCCGTGCCGCTGCTACTCAGGCCCGAACCACTGAGAGCCTGGGGAGTGAACAGCATGGCAGGGGGCGCTTCCCAGATGAAGATCTGCAGCACATCACCCGGTCCGACGTGATACTCGGACAGCTTAGGCTGCGCAAAAAAACTGGAAAACCGACGTGCCTGATTTTCTTTTTGCAGCGCGGTGGCCACGGCGTAGTTGACATTGATCAGCTCGATGCCACGCAGGGATGCTGTTTGCGGCGCCTGCTCGACGGACGCCGTGCGCGGCCCTGTGCCCGGGACAAAATTGGCGCAGCCCCCAAAAACGACCAGACTCGACGCGGCCACGGACAACACGAAATGACGAATGACTTTCAACGACATGGGATGATGATGGTGAGGGCGCCAGACCGGGCGCAGTATTGCCAGAATCTGCGTGCAGATCGGTGTGTTGGGACGAGTTGAACCGAGCGCACAGTGTAGCGAGCAGCCCAGTCGCCGCAGATCATGGCAGGGCTGCATGGGCCATTGATGCGATGTAGGCCAAAGCCAAAAGGTATCTCCATGCGATGGATCCCTCCCTTTGACTTGTGCCGTGTGCTGCGGCATCTGTCGGGAAAACGACGCGAATTTCAAGCCACCGCGCCTCCCTGCTCCCCGTCTTTTTCTGCCTTGTCCCCGGGGTAAACACTTCGTGAGGATCCAGGTCCAGCGCCCGACGCCATTTTGCGCGATGGGCTGAGCGTTGAGCGGGGTCGCGGCTGACGAGCAAACGCTCATTCCGCTCGATTTTCAGACTGGCAAGTAGCCACATGAAGTCGCATGCATGCTCCGGATGATCGGGATCGGTAAAACGCATCTCGGAGCGTCGAGGGTGTTCATGTGTTGCCCAGAACGCGAGGACACGCCTGAGCAGGTTGGTCTCATCAAGTAGCAGCTTCTCCATGCGGGGGGCGAGTCGATCGAAGATTTGCATGTCCCGTTTTTCACGTGGGCGGCGTGGGCATAGTGTGCGTTGGCGCGAATCAGCCTGGCGAGCATCGGGGGTCCAGAGCTCAGCGGGATGCCGATAGCCGACAGGATCGGATAGGTCATGTCCTGCGGTCCTCATCTGCATGAGGGACTGCGCGGCCTCGATCACATAGGCAGCATACTTTTCCGTAAATCCATAGTGTTGAGCCAAATCGGCGACCTGCGCGGGCTGTTTACTGGCGGCCAACAAAAAGTCCGCGAGCTGATTGAAGCGTTGTGCTGGTGCTTCATTGGCTTGGGTAGGTGAAGCTGTGCGTGTTTTTGAACCAGTCGCCGATGTCAATGACTTTTTGATTAACCAGCGCATCAATGCATCAGGGCCGCCGTCTTGGAGCTTTGTGCTGACCGTGGAGCGATACATCCCGAGCGCATCGGCGTAGGCCGAGGCGCCGAGTTCGGATTGCGCGGCCATGGCATGCTGTAATACAAGCAGGTCACAACTGTGGATGTAATGCTCCAGTGACATTTCCGGCCCGGCATGTCCTAGCAACGCAGCAACCGCGTAGGCTTTTTTGCGTGTGGGCAAGACCTGACCGAATAGTTTTTGTGCGAGGTCATCTTCCCCGTGCCGCGCTGCGAGTTGCATGGACATGCCTTCTGGCCAACCGAAAAAGGGTGTTTTGGGTGGGGCCAAAAGGCGGGCAAATGTCCAGGTCGCAAAGCTGTGGCGAAGATGATGGAAGCGCAGAGTGGTATCGCCAAGAACGCTGCGCATCAGGCGATGCAACTGGCCCAGGAAGGCATCCGGCGCGAGCTGCGAAGCGGGTAATGTGGGCGGTGCGAAAAAATCGGCGTCTTGGTGGGCGCCCTGGGCCTGGCGTTCACGGCCATAGGCGCGCAATTCGGCAAGCTCGTCTGGGCTGAGCAAGGCCGATAGAGGGATGCGCCGGGTGGCGTTACGGGATTTGAGGCGTCGCTGGACTGTTGGGCGAATGACCAACTCGCCAGGGCCACGCAAGTGCACGTCCATCATGCGCAGTTTGAGAATTTCACTGCGCCGCAACCCGCTCCGGAAGGCGAGCATCAGGACAAGACGCATGGTTCGGGCAAATTCGGGGTGCCAATCCGCCGGAGGGTGTTCTCGAAGATCCGATTGCAGACGTTGGAATTCCTCTTCTGTAATGACGTTGGCGTCGACTGGAACGAGCCCCCGCTCTGCACTGAGCAGCCGGGCCGAGGACCACTGTTTGCCGTGTGCCACGACGAGAAAATGATGAAATGAACGCAAGGCCCGAACCACACTTCGGCGCAGGTTGCGAGATGGCCCCGCGTCCTGGGTGTCATCGATCGACTCTAGTGCCTGGGCATAGAGAAGCCCGAACCCACCTTCATCGTCATCCAGAAGAACTGGATCTGTCGCACCCAGAAAAGGCATGAGGGTGCGCCAGAGCGTGCCAACATAGGCTTGTAGCGTGGAGAGGCTGAGGCGGTTTCCAGCGGCAGACGGGTTGGCGAGGCTGAAGTCGACATACTGTGCAAGGCGATCCGCTGCGGTGAACGGTGGCTGGGTTCGCAGTCGTGGCACCAAGGCTGCCCGGGCAGATTTGTGATCGCCACTGCGCAGCGCTTGCCGGATCTGCGTCAGCCACGCGGGGCGCAATCCGTCGCTGAGTTCCTGCCGCTTTTCCAGTTGTTTCAACGAGTGAGTCTCTGCCTCAGTCTCGCTGCGCTCTGTGCGAACGGCATCCCGGCTGGATGGCGAGGAAGGCAAGGCAACACTGTAAATGCGTGACCAGGCATGAGGTTGAAGGGCATGTGACACCCAGGTTCGATAGATC
>JAJZAQ010000056.1 GCA_021799355.1 Pseudomonadota bacterium | reverse complement strand
CCCGCCGGGCGATCTGTACGTGGAAATCCACATCAAACCCCATCCGGTGTTCGAACGCGACGGCGACGACCTGCACTGCCATGTGCCGGTGAGCATGGTCACGGCCGCGCTGGGTGGCAGCATCGACGTGCCCACGCTGGGAGGCCGCGCCGAAATCGACCTTCCCGAAGGCACGCAAACCGGCAAAACCTTTCGCCTGCGCGGCAAGGGTATCAAGGGCCTGCGGTCGAGCTATCCCGGCGATCTGTACTGCCACATCACCGTGGAAACCCCGGTCAAGCTCAACGAGGAGCAAAAACGCCTGCTGCGCGAACTCGACGATTCGCTGAAAAAAGGCGGCGACCGGCATTCGCCGCAGGCCAAATCCTGGTTCGACAAGGCCAAGGAGTTCTTCAAGCCGCTTTGAGCGGCAGGCAGGCGGCGACCAAGGGTGCGAAAATAGCGCCCTTTGTCATTTCATCCGCATCATGGAAGCAGAACGTCTGAACGCCATTTCCAACCGCATCGCCGACCTCCAACAGCGCGTGCAGGCGCTAAGGGGGTATCTTTGACTTCGACGCCAAATCGGCGCGGCTGATGGAAGTTGCGGGCGCACTCGAAGACCCGCAAGTCTGGAACGACCCCAAACGCGCGCAGGAACTCGGCCGCGAGCGCAAATCGCTCGAAACCGTGGTACTCGGCCTGGGCAAGCTCACCGCCACGCTGGCGGATTACCGCGAACTGTTCGACCTGTCCCGCGAGGAAGGGGACGACGCCACCCTCCAGGCCATCGAAACCGACGTGGAGCAGTCCGCAGCGGAAGTCGAGGCGCTGGAGTTCCGGCGCATGTTTTCCAACCCGCTGGACCCGAGCAACTGCTTCATCGACATCCAGGCCGGCGCCGGCGGCACCGAGGCGCAGGACTGGGCCAGCATGCTGCTGCGGCAATACCTGCGCTACTGCGAGCGCAAGGGGTTCAAGACCGAGGTCATGGAAGAGACCGAGGGCGACGTGGCCGGCATCCGCAGCGCGACCATCAAGGTCGAAGGCGACTACGCCTACGGCCAGCTGCGCACCGAAACCGGGGTGCACCGCCTGGTGCGCAAAAGCCCGTTCGATTCGTCGGGCGGACGGCACACCAGCTTCGCCAGCGTGTTCGTCTACCCCGAGGTCGATGATTCCATCCAGATCGACATCAACCCGGCCGACGTGCGCGTGGACACTTTTCGCGCCAGCGGCGCCGGCGGTCAGCACATCAACAAAACCGACTCGGCAGTGCGTCTGACACACATCCCGACGGGCATCGTCGTGCAGTGCCAGAACGACCGCAGCCAGCACCGCAACCGCGACGAAGCCTGGCAAATGCTGCGCTCGCGGCTGTACGAACACGAGATGCGCAAGCGCATGGCCGAGCAGCAAAAGCTCGAATCGACCAAGAGCGATGTGGGCTGGGGCCACCAGATCCGCAGCTATGTGCTCGACCAGAGCCGCATCAAAGACCTGCGCACCAACGTCGAAATTTCCAACACGCAAAAAGTGCTCGACGGCGATCTGGACGAATTCATCACCGCCAGCCTCAAGTCCGGCCTGTGAGCCTGCCCCTGACCGCATCATCGCCTGACATGACCGCAAAACCCGACTCTCCCGCCCGCGTCACCCGCCTGGCCGATTACACGCCGCCTGCCTACCGCATCGACGACGTGGCGCTGCGCTTCGATCTCGATCCGGCCAAGACCCGCGTCTACAGCCGCATGAGCGTGCGGCGCAGCGCAACCGCTGCCGATTCGGCACCGCTGGTGCTCGACGGCGAAGACATCACCCTGCTGTCGCTCAAGGTGGACGGTGAATTCGTCGCCTTCCGCCAGGACGACCGCTCGCTGACGCTGGACAAGCTGCCGGCTGCGTTCACGCTGGAAATCGAAACCCTCACGGCACCGCAGGCCAATACCCAGCTCGCCGGCCTGTACATGTCCGGCGGCGCGTTTTTCACCCAGTGCGAGGCCGAGGGCTTTCGCCGCATCACCTACTGGCCCGACCGGCCCGATGTGATGAGCCGTTTTCACGTCACACTGCGCGCGGACAAGGCGGCCTACCCCGTGCTGCTGTCCAACGGCAATCTGGTGTCACAAACCGATCTGGACGGCGGCCGCCACGAAGCCGTGTGGGACGACCCGTTTCCCAAACCGTGCTATCTGTTCGCGCTGGTCGCGGGCAATCTGGTTTGCCGCGAGCAGCAGGTGCGTAGCGCCTCGGGCAAGACCCATCGCCTGCAGGTTTACGTGCGCCCCGGCGACCTGGACAAAACCGAGCACGCGATGCAGTCGCTGATCAAGGCCATCGCCTGGGACGAGCAGCGCTTTGGCTTGAGCCTGGACCTCGACCGCTTCATGATCGTCGCCGTCAGCGACTTCAACATGGGGGCGATGGAAAACAAGGGCCTGAACATTTTCAACACCAAATACGTGCTGGCCAACCCGGCCACCGCGACCGATGCCGACTACGACGGTATCGAAAGCGTGGTCGGCCACGAGTATTTCCACAACTGGACCGGCGACCGCGTCACCTGCCGCGATTGGTTCCAGCTCAGCCTCAAAGAGGGGCTGACGGTGTTTCGCGACCAGGAGTTCAGCCAGGATCTGGCCGCTGCTGCCGCGGGCGAGTCGGCGCGCGCGGTCAAGCGCATCGAGGACGTGCGGCTGCTGCGCAGCGTGCAGTTTCCTGAAGATGCCGGGCCGATGGCGCACCCGGTGCGCCCGGACCATTACCAGGCCATCGACAACTTCTACACCGCCACGGTCTACGAAAAAGGCGCCGAGGTCGTGCGCATGATGCAGACCCTGGTCGGCCGCGCCGGTTTCCGCAAAGGCATGGAGCTCTATTTCCAGCGGCATGACGGCCAGGCCGTGACCTGCGACGATTTTGCTCAGGCGATTGCCGATGCCAACCCCGGCTCGCCGCTGGCCGCGCATCTGGACGCGTTCAAGCGCTGGTACAGCCAGGCCGGCACGCCGCGGGTGCAGGCACGCGGCGTGCTCGATCCCGCCGCGCGCACCTACACCCTGACCCTGCGCCAGACCCTGCCCGACACCCCAGGGCAGAGCAACAAGCTGCCGCAGGTCATTCCCGTGGCGATGGGTCTGCTCGGCCCCAATGGAGAAGCGCTGCCGCTGTGGCTCGACGGACAGGAGCGCGGGCAGCAGACCGTCCTGGTGCTGACCGAGACCGAGCAAACCTTCGTCTTCGGCCACATCGACGCCTCTCGCGTCACCCCTTCGCTGCTGCGCGGCTTTTCCGCCCCGGTGATCCTGGACGACGGGCTGGACGATGCCGATCTGTTGCATCTGCTGGCCTTCGATGCCGATGCGTTCAACCGCTGGGAAGCCGCGCAGCGGCTGATGCTCTCGCGCCTGTTGGCGGCGCTGCGCGAACAGCGCGAGCCGGTGCTGGATGAAGCGCTCGAAGCCGCGCTGCGCGGCGCGCTGCGTCACCCCGAGCTGGCGCCCGCGTTCAAGGAACTGCTGCTCACCCCGCCGGGCGAGAGCTATATCGCCGAACAGCTCGACGAGGTCGATCCCCCGCGCATCCACGCCGCGCGGCAGGCGCTGCGCCGCGCGCTGGCGCGGCAGCTCGCCGACGACTGGCGTTGGGCCTTCGATGCTCACGCCACCCCGGGCGGCTATCGCCCCGACGTCGCCAGCGCTGGGCGACGCGCGCTGCGCAACCTCGCGCAGAGCTACCTGTGCGAGCTGGGCGACCCCGCCTGGCTGGGCCGCACCTACCAGAAGGTCAAGGACGCCGACAATATGACCGACCGCTTCGCCGCGCTGGCCGCGTTGGTCAACACTGGCGCCGAGCTGGCGCAGCCGGCGCTGCAGCGCTTTGCCGCGCAGTTCGCGCACGAGCCGCTGGTGATGGACAAGTGGTTTGCGCTGCAGGCCGCCGCGCCCGACCGCGACGGTGCGCAGCTCGACCGTGTGCGCGAGCTCGTGCGGCACCCGGCGTTTTCTCTGCGCAACCCCAACCGCGCACGCAGCGTGCTGTTCGCCTATTGCCAGGGCAACCCTGGCGCGTTCCATCGAGCCGACGGTGCGGGCTACGCCTTCTGGGCCGAGCAGGTGCGCGCGCTCGACGCCATCAACCCGCAAGTCGCCGCGCGGCTGGCGCGGGCGCTGGACCGCTGGCGCAAACTCGCCCCGGCTTATCGCGACGCGGCGCAGGCCGCGCTGCACAGCCTGGCGCAGGCCGCCTCGCTGTCGACCGACACCCGCGAAATCGTCGACCGCGCCCTCGCCGGCTGAGCACTCTTTTCACACTGACGGGTTTCCATGTCCCAATCGATCCATCTCACCCGCTACCTCGTCGAGCAGGAGCGCGAGCACGGGGTCATCACCCCGCATCTGCGGCTGCTCGTCGAAGTCGTCGCCCGCGCGTGCAAGCGCATCAGCATTGCCGTGAACAAAGGCGCGCTCGGCGGAGTGCTCGGCGCGGCCGGCACCGAAAACGTGCAAGGCGAAGCGCAGAAAAAGCTCGACGTCATTGCCAACGAGGTGCTGCTCGAAGCCAACGAATGGGGCGGGCACCTGGCTGCCATGGCCTCGGAGGAAATGGACACGGTGTTTCCGGTGTCGGAAAACTACCCGCGCGGCGAATATCTGCTGTTGTTCGATCCGCTCGACGGCTCGTCGAACATCGATGTGGACGTGACCATCGGCACCATTTTTTCGGTGCTGCAGATTCCGCCGGGCACCGCCGAGGTGAGCGAACACCATTTCCTGCAGCCGGGCAGACAGCAGGTGGCCGCCGGCTATTGCGTCTACGGGCCGCAGACGCAACTGGTGCTCACCGTTGGCCGGGGCGTCGCCGTGTTCACGCTGGATCGTGAACAAGGCACTTTCGTGCTCACCGAGCGCGACTTGCAAATCCCGGCGCGCACCAGCGAGTTCTCGATCAATATGTCCAATCTGCGCCACTGGGCGCCGCCGGTGCGTCGTTACATCGACGAATGCCTGCAGGGCAAGGACGGGCCGCGCGGCCGCGATTTCAATATGCGATGGGTTGGCAGCATGGTCGCCGACGTCCACCGCATCCTTATGCGCGGCGGCGTGTTCCTCTACCCCTGGGACAAACGTGATCCGAACAAGCCGGGCAAACTGCGCCTGCTGTACGAAGCCAACCCGATGAGCCTGCTGATCGAGCAGGCTGGCGGCGCCGCCATCGATGGCACCCAGCGAATCCTCGACATCGTGCCCACGGCGCTGCATCAGCGCTGCAGCGTCATGCTCGGCTCGCGCGAAGAAATCGAACTGTTGCAAAGCTACCATCAACCCGCCTGATCACGCAGCCTGGTCTGCGCAATGCGATACAATGGTGAGCTTCGCCGGCATAGCTCAGTTGGTAGAGCAGCGCATTCGTAATGCGAAGGTCGGGGGTTCGACTCCTCTTGCCGGCACCACGATGATGCAACGCGGCAACCTGCAGTTGCCGCCGACAGACGGCGCAGCCCGCTGCTGCCCGCGCGGCAGCGCACAGCGACGCTGATGCATTCCCGCCGCTTCGATTCCCTCATGCTCCTGGCGGTCTGGGCGCAGCTGGGGCGCGTGTTTCGCTCGCTGCGCGGTTACAACTACCGGCTTTGGATCATCGGCACCACGGTGTCCAATATCGGCACGTGGATGCAGCGCATCGCCCAGGACTGGCTGGTTCTCACCGAACTGACGCCGCACAGCGGTCTGGCAGTGGGCATCGTCATGTCGCTGCAGTTCGGCCCGCCCATTTTGCTCATGTCGGTTGCCGGGCTCGCCGCCGACCGTTGCGACCGGCGCAAACTGCTGATGTTCACGCAATCGGCGCTGGCCGTCAGCGCCCTGGGGCTGGGTGTGCTCGTCCTCACCGGTCTGGTCAGCCTGTGGCAGGTGTACGTCTTTGCCGGCATCACCGGCTGCATCGGCGCGTTCGACGCCCCGGCGCGGCAGACCTTCGTCGCCGAGCTCGTCGGCGATGCCGATTTGCCCAACGCCGTGGCGCTGAACTCGACGTCGTTCAATGCGGCGCAGCTCATCGGCCCGGCGCTGGCCGGGCTGATGATGGCCGTCACCGGGCCGGGCTGGGTGTTCGTCGTCAATGCCCTGTCGTTCGCCGCGGTGCTACTGTCGCTGATGACCATGCGACCTGGCGCTCTGTACCCGGCGCCACGCGCACGCGGTGCGGCAGGCAGCCTCGTCGCAACCTTGCGCTACGTCTGGAGCCGCCCCCGTTTGGTTCTTGCGCTGGGCATGTTGTTTGTTCTCGGCACGTATGGCTTGAACTTTCCCATTTTCATTTCGACCATGTCGGTGACGGCATTTCACGGCGGGCCGGGGCTGTACGGCACGCTGTCGTCGGCGATGGCCGTAGGGTCGATCGTCGGTGCACTGATCACCGCCAGTCGGCGGCAACCCAGCGTGCGCATGCTCGTGCTCAGCGCCCTGGCATTCGGTATCGCCGGCACCATCGCCGCCACGGTGTCGCGCATCTGGCTGTTCGGCCTGTTGCTCGCAGCCCTCGGCGCGGCGGCCCAGTTGTTCACCACCTCGACCAACAGTCTGGTCCAGCTCGACACCGAGCCGGAGATGCGCGGCAGGGTGATGGCGATCTACATGGGCATTTTTCTCGGCTGCACGCCGCTGGGCGCGCCCCTGCTCGGCTGGATGGCCGATGCATTCGGCCCGCGATGGGCGTTGTTCGCCGGGGCGGCCTCAGGGTTTGCCGCTGCCTCGCTCGCCCTGCTCCGGCCGCTGGCGTCCAGGCTGCAGCGCACTGTGCCGCCAACGCCTTGACGGGCGCCCTGCTGGCGGAGTCAACCTGACCGCCCTGACGGTTCGAAAGCGCGATGCAGGCGGCGGCAACTGCCGGTGAATCGGTGTGATATGGTGTCTGCACAAGCGATATGGACTTGAACTGCACACCCTGTGGCCGCGCAGACCCCACGGCGGCGCCCGCCGGCGTGTCCCCGGGCATGGTGGCGGCTTCGCGCTGCATCGATGCTGCGGCGGCAACCGCCTACATCCTGGGCCGGCAGTGCCCCCAAGGCGGTTTTTCCTTCTACCGCACCCCGCAATGGGGTGTGGAAGAGCCCAACGCGCTGGATACCTACGCTGCCGTCGCTGCCCTGCGCCTGCTCGGCGTGGAGGTGCCGCAAGCGCAGCGCATCGGCAGTTGGTTGTCCACCCTGCAGCGCGACGATGGCAGTTGGCCCAGTCTCACCGTCGCCTGGGCATGCTGCGAGGCGCTCGCATTGCTCGGCCAGACTCCGCGCGTCGATCCCGGCGGCTGGTTGCGCCGGCTCTGGCACGGCCGCCTGGCCTCGATACAAACCACGGGCCGAGAGTGGCGCGGCACCCTCATCGACCTGCACCGGCTGGCGCAGCTCATACAGCGTTTCGCTCCCGATGCCATCGGGCAGGAGCGATCCCGGCTGCAGCACCTCCTGGATGCCGCCTTGGCTGATGACGGTGCCTGGGCCGCGCCCGGAGCAGACCTGGAAAGCAGCGGCGCGGCGGTGGAGCTGGCCGGACGGGCCGGGTTGACCATCGACCACACCCGGCTTGCTGCCTGGTGGCGGCGATGCGAAGATCCGGTGCTCGGTCTGCGCCTGACGCCGTCGGCGTGGGTCACTTCCGCAGGCGCGCTCGGCGGCGGACTGACCGTGGCGCGCTGCCTGGGCGTGCCCCTGCGCTACCCGCAGGCGGTGTGCCGGCAGCTCCACCTGCTGCAGCAACCCAGCGGTGGCTTCAGCGCCCGCCACCAGGCTCTGGTCTCGCTGTGGGACACCTGGCTGGCGCTATGCACCGCGGCGTGCCTGGCCCCGGAGCTGCCGGCGCACGCCTGACGGCTCGCGCCATGGCCTGGGCGCCTCGCCCGGGAAGCGACCATGCCGGAGAAGCGGCGAACCGATCGTCTCCGGGCTGCTTCGACCTGGTGCGCCGCCAGCACGCCGTGCACCAAAATCGGTGATCATCTGAATTTTTTCATCCATGCAACCGCCGGATGTGGCTTCTTGCGCAGAACATCCGGGCGCAACGGCGACGTGCGGATGGTCTGCTTTTTGCAGGATTCACCCCGGGTTCATTCAGGGGGGTTCCATGCCACACTCCACACAGTTCCACCGTATGAGGCGCCATGCACTCTGGCGCCGCCACACTGCCGCGCGTCTTGCCGCGCTGGCCCTGTTCGGCCTGCCTGCCGGCGCCGGGGCGCAAACCCCGTCGGCCACGCCACACATCGTCAGCCTGAACGCACTCAACGCGGGTGACACCGCGTGGATGCTGGCATCGACTGCGCTGGTATTGATGATGACCATTCCCGGCCTGGCGCTGTTTTACGCCGGCATGGTGCGCAAAAAGAACATTCTGGGCGTGGCCATGCAGGTGTTCGCCACCACGGTGCTGGTGACGCTGCTGTGGTTCGTCGCCGGATACAGCCTGGCGTTCACGCCGGGCAGCCCCTACCTGGGCGGGGCGTCGCGGCTGATGCTCGACGGCGTGTTGTTCAGCAAGAGCGGTGGGCTGGTGTCGGTGAGCAAACTGGCGCCGACGATTCCGGAATCGGTCTACGTCATGTTCCAGATGACCTTTGCCATCATCACGCCGGCGTTGATCGTCGGCGCCTTCGCCGAGCGTATGAAGTTTTCCGCCATGCTGGCGTTCATGGGGCTGTGGTCGCTGCTGGTGTACGACCCGGTCGCGCACTCGGTGTGGGATCCGTCGGGCTGGCTGGCGACGCTGGGCATCCTCGACTTCGCCGGTGGCACGGTGGTACACGTCAACGCCGGTGCCGCCGGCCTGGCGTGCGCCGTGGTGCTGGGCAAGCGCCAGCGCTGGGGGCAGGAGCCTTTTCTGCCGTCGAACCTGACCTACACCCTGATGGGCGCGTCGCTGCTGTGGGTCGGCTGGTTCGGCTTCAACGCCGGCTCGGCGTGCGCCGCCGACGGCCGTGCCGGCATGGCGATGCTGGCCACGCAACTGGGCACGGCCGCCGCGGCGTTCAGCTGGATGCTCACCGAATGGACGCTGCGCGGCCGGCCGACTCTGCTGGGCATCTGTTCCGGCGCCGTGGCCGGGCTGGTGGCCATCACGCCGGCGTCGGGTTTCGTCGATCCGATGGGCGCGGTGATCGTCGGTCTGATCGCCGGGGTGGTGTGCTACTGGGGAGCCACGGGGCTCAAACGCCTACTGGGTGCCGACGACGCGCTGGACGTGTTCGGCATCCACGGTGTCGGCGGCTTTGCCGGCGCCGTGCTCACCGGCTTTCTGGCCGTGCCGGCATACAGTGGGCAAACCGCCTCCGTGCTGGTGCAGGCGCTCGGTGCCAGCGCCACGCTGGTCTATAGCTTCGCCGTCAGCTTCGTCCTGCTCAAAGTGCTCGATGCCGTCATGGGCCTGCGCGTGTCCGCGCAAGCCGAGGAACTCGGGCTCGATCTGAGCCAGCACGGCGAGCGGGTGGAATGAACGCAACCGCGGGAGTGACGACATGAGCAGCTCTGAAGCCGTGGCGCTGGCCGCGCATCTGCACGTGCTGCTGCGCCGCAAGACGGGCCGGGTCACCGACACGGAGTGGATGGCGCAAAACGCCGACTATGCGCGCGAAGTGCTGCGCATCGCCCGTGCCGAGGGCGATGCCGATCTGGCGCATTGGGCCGACCGCTTCGAGGCCGTGATGTTCCCCCCGCCGCCGGCAGGGGCGGCGGCGGGGGCGCCGCAGCAGGGCGAGCGGGCGGCCAGCGGGCTTGCCGCTGCCTCGACTTATGTCGGCCGGCTGCGCTGAACAGGTGGCGCTGCCGCCGGCTTTGGCCTAGGGCACGGCATCGACCGGGCTGACGTGTACGCCGACTCGGAGAGTGTGTTCGCCGCCGCCACGGATGACGCCCCGCAGCGGCGAGACGTCGGCGAAATCCCGCCCCGTCGCCACGCGCACATAGTCCGCAGCGGGCTGGCGGTTGTTCGTCGGGTCGAATTCCACCCAGCCGTTGACCGGGCACCACACCGCGACCCAGGCGTGCGACGCGTCGGCGCCGACAGGGTGCGCCTGCCCAGGCTGCGGGCATGAGCGCAAGTAGCCGCTGATGTAGCGCGCAGCCAGACCGATGCTGCGCAGCGCCGAAATCATCACATGCGCGAAATCCTGACACACCCCGGCGCGCAGCTCCAGCGCCTGCGGCGCGCGGGTCTGCACCTCGGTGCTCTCGGTGCTGTAGCGCAAATCGGCGTGAAGCCGCTGCATCAGCTCGCGCGCAGCGTCGAGCAACGGCCGCCCGGGGGCGAAGCTCGGTTGCGCGTACTGCGCGGCCGCGGCAAACAATGGCGAGAAATGCGTGCCGAAGGTGTATTCGGCTTCGGCTACATAGGGCCTGCCGGCGTGGTACACCAGTTGCTCACGCACGCGCTCCCACGACGGGCTGGCAGCCCAGTCGGGCTGCTGCGGCGCGCGCACCCGCACCAGACTGACGGCGCGCACGCTCAGGGTGTCGTGCGGGCTGTAGTAGGCGAAGAATTCGCGGCGGTTGCCGAACACGTCGGTGTCGCTGCGGCGGTGATCCGGCTCGGGATGGATGTCGCAGACAAAATCCACACGGCGCTGCGCCGCATGGTCGAGCGGACACAGGTGGGCCAGATGGTGCGCGAGCTCCACCGGCGTGGAATAGGCGTAGGCGGTGTCGTGCACCACGCGGTAGAGCACGTCGTCCTTGGGCTCCGGCTGGGTCATGCGCTGGACGCCTCAGTATCCGCCAAGAGTCCGCTCGGGAGCCTGGGCATGGGCGAAGTACCGCCGGCTGATGTCGTCGGACAGTCGCCTGGCCTTGTCGACCGACTGGGTCAGGGTCAGCTCCAGCCAGGCGTATTGCCCATGAGGGTCCTGCGTGCACAGCGCGGGCAACTGCCAGTCGTCGGGGTCGGGTGCCAGCGCCAGCAGTTCCTGCCTGCCCGCCGCCTCGCCCGGCAGCTTGGCCAGGCGGGCACGCAGGGTTTGCGCCACCCAGCCCAGCGCGCGCGGGTTTTCGCGGTCGAGCATGAGCAGGTCGAGCAGCGGCGGGATTTCCTGCCGCTTCTGGTACAGCGCGCGGTAGGTGATGGTGCTGTCGAACAGCGCCAGCAGCAGGTTGAAGCCGCTGTCGCCATGCACCGCACGGCTCTGGAAGGCCACGCCCAGCGCCTCGCCAAGCAGGGTCAGGCGCTCGATATGCCGGCCGATGCTGAGCAAACGCCAGCCGTCGTCGCGCGTCATGCGGTCGGTCTGCGCGCCGGTGATGGCGCTCAAGATTTCGGTCAGCTGCTCCAGCCCGCGCAAGGCCTGGGCAGAGGGCAGATCGTCACGCCGCGCCGCCACGGGCATCAATTCGAGCGCCGTGGCCGAGGCGATCCATTGCCGGTGGTCGCCCCCCAGCCGTTCGCGGACCTGCGCTGCAGCGTCTCCCAGCGCCCGCAGGCTTTGCACCAGACCGCCGGCATGCGGCCCTGGCGACAGGGCACGGATCAGGCAGTGCTCGAAACCTTGCGGGTTGTCGCCCAGCGCGGGGGCCTCACGCGCGATCAACCCTGCGCTGCGGCACCAGGCGTCGAGCATGGCGCCCGCAGCCGGGCCGATGTCGTCGTCGCCCGACAGCGCGCGCAAGGCGATGCGCGCCAGCCGTGCGCCGTATTCCGCCCGCTCGCAATAGCGGCCCAGCCAGAACAGGTTTTCCGCGGCTCGGCTGGTGACGACGCGGTGATGGTTCACCAGGTCTTGCGGCCGCATCGGGGCGGGCAACAGGGTGGAATCATCGACGGCGTCGCCTGTGATGATCCACGCGTCCTGGCTGCTGCCGCCGCGCTGCATCGACACCGTGTTGCCGCCGCGCGGCGCGGTGCGCACCAGCCCGCCGGGCAGCACCCGCCAACCTCCCTGGCCATCGGCCAGCGCGTAGACGCGGAACATCGCGGCACGCGCAGCCATCCGCCCCTCGCTCCACACCGGCACGTGCGGCAACGGCAGGTATTGCTGCAGAGTGACGCACGCCGGGTCGGACATCACCCGCTCGCGCCATGCCGGCAGCTGACCAAAGTCGAGGCTGGCCATCACCGTGGGCTCGAAGCCGCAGTCAGCGTGCACCGGCTTGACCACCCAGGCGCGCAAGTCGTCCAGCGGTGCCTGGCACACCCCCGGTTCGCCGCACCACCACGTGGGCAGCGACGGCAGCTTCAGTTCCTCGCCGCGCAGCGCTTCGCACAGCTTGGGCAGAAAGCCCTGCACGGCGGGTGATTCGAGAAACCCCGCGCCCAGCGCGTTGGCCAGCAGCACCTGACCGGCGCGCACCGCCTGCAGCAGCCCGGGCACGCCCAGCATCGAATCGGGGCGCAGTTCCAGCGGGTCGCAGAAGCTGTCGTCCAGCCGGCGCAGCACCACATGCACGGGTTCCAGCCCGCGCAGGGTCTTGAGATACAGACGGTCTTCGCGTACCGTGAGATCGCTGCCTTCGGCCAGGGTGATGCCCAGGTAACGCGCCAGATACACCTGCTCGAAATACGTTTCGCTGTACGGCCCCGGGGTGAGCAGCACCACGCGGCTGCCTGCACCTGCGGGCGACAGCCGCAGCAGGGTGTCCATCAACAGCCGGTAGCTGGCGGCCAGACGCTGCACCTTGAGCTGGCCGAAGGCTTCGGGAAACAGGCGTGACACCAGAATGCGGTTTTCCAGCAGATACCCCAGCCCAGATGGCGCCTGCACCCGCTGGTTGACCACGCGCCACACGCCGTCCGGGCCCCGCGCCAGATCGAACGCGGCGAGATGCAGCCAGATGTTTCCCGGCGGAGCGTAGCCGTGCACGGCGCGCAGATAGCCGGGATGACCCTGCACCAGCGCAGGCGGCAGCAGCCCCTGCCTGAGCGTGCGCTGCGGCCCGGTATAGAGGTCGGCGAGGATGGCGTTGAGCAGCGCGGCGCGCTGCGCCGCGCCGGCGGAGATCTGTTTCCACGCGTCGGCATCGACGAGCAGCGGAAACAGATCGACCGACCACGCGCGTGCTGCCTGCGCCGCGTCGGCGTGGACGTTGTAGGTCACGCCGTCATCGTGGATCTGCTGCAGCAACTGCTGCTGCCGCGCAGCCAGAGACTGCAGACCGCCGGCGCCCAGCAGGCGGAAAAACTGTTCCCACAACGGCGCCAGCGGTGTGCCCGTCTGTCCGGTGGACACGCAGCCGCGCAGCTCGTCCCAATGCCCGGGCAGGACGGCGGCTGCGGCAGTACGCGCCCGCTCCACCGCGTCGTCACCCGGCTGGATGTTGTCTTGCGGAAAAAGGTCGGACATCATGGCCATACGGCATTGTGACATGCCGCATGCCGGCGGCGGAACGGTTCCTTCAGCGCGCCGAGTGGTCATGCGAAGGCTCCTGCGCGAGGCGTGCACGGTCGCGGCTCAGAGAGCGAGGAAATCCCGGCTGATGCCTGCGCCGAGGTCGTTGATGCGTTCGAGCAGATGGGTGAGATAGGCGTGCAAACCCGTGGCCATGATGTCGTCGAGCCGGCCGTACTGCAGTTGCGCGTTGAGCAGGCCGGAACGGCGCAATGTTTCTCCCGACTGCGGGTGGGCCACGGCGCGCAAATGGGCATCGACTTCGCGCAGGCAGGCAGCCAGTGATCGCGGCATGTCCGGCCGCAGGATGAGCAGCGCGGCGACCCGCTCCGGGGTGATGACATCACGGTAGACCTTGCGGTAGACCTCGAACCCGGACACCGAGCTCAGCACTCCCGACCAGTGATAAAAGTCGTTTTCCGGCACTTTGCTGCCGGACGTGGCTCGACCATCGGCTGGCAGCGCGTGGAACTTGACGTCGAGCAGCCGCGCCGTGTTGTCGGCACGCTCCAAAAAGGTGCCGATGCGCAGGAAGTGATACGCCTCATCTTGGAGCATGGTGCCCGAGGTCACGCCGCGCGACAGGTGTGAGCGGTGCTTCACCCACTCGAAGATCTGCGCGGGGTCTTGACCACACAGCCCGTCGGCCAGCAGGCGTTGCGCTTCCAGCCAGGTCTGGTTGACCGTCTCCCACACTTCGGTGGTGATGGCGCCGCGCACCGCGCGGGCGTTTTCGCGCGCGGCGCGCAGGCAGCTCAGGATGGACGACGGATTGGTCGGGTCGCGCACCATGAAGTCCAGCACACGCTCGGGGTCGATCGCGCCGTGCTGCCGGGTGTAGTCGCCGATCAGCTCGGAAATGCCCAGCAGCCCGGCCCAGCCCAGCCGGGTGTCTTCGGCCGCCTGCGGCAGCAGCACGGTCTGCACCTGCACGTCGAGCATGCGGGCGGTGTTTTCGGCGCGCTCGGTGTAGCGGGCCATCCAGAACAGGTGATCGGCGGTGCGGCTGAGCATGGCGGGCTCCTGCGCGGAAAACATGGGGGCGAGGGCGGCAGCGGGCGCGGGCGTGGGAAGCGGGAAGGTCAGCGCTCCAGCACCCAGGTGTCCTTGGTGCCTCCGCCCTGAGAGGAATTGACGACCAGCGAGCCTTCGGTGAGTGCGACGCGGGTGAGACCGCCGGGGACGATGCTCACGCTCTCGCCCGACAGCACGAAAGGCCGCAGGTCGATGTGGCGCGGGGCGATGCCGGCGTCCACATACGTCGGGCAGGTGGACAGCGCCAGCGTCGGCTGGGCGATGTAATGCTGCGGGTTGGCGCGCAGCTTGTCGGCGAAAGTGGCGATCTGGTCGCGGCTGGCCGCAGGACCCACCAGCATGCCGTAGCCGCCGGCGCCGTGCACTTCCTTGACCACCAGCTCGGGCAGGTGCGCCAGCACATAGGCCAAGCTCTCGGGCTCGCGGCACAGATGGGTCGGCACATTGGCCAGCAGCGGCTTTTCGCCGAGGTAGAACTCGATCATTTTCGGCACGTAGGGATAGAGCGACTTGTCGTCGGCAATGCCGGTGCCGATGGCGTTGGCGAGGTTGACGTTGCCGGCGCGGTACGCGCGCATCAGCCCGGCGCAGCCCAGCGCCGAGTCGGCGCGGAACACCTGCGGGTCGAGAAAGTCGTCGTCGATGCGGCGGTAGATCACGTCCACCCGCTGCGGCCCCTGGGTGGTGCGCATGTAGACGAAGTCGTCCTTGACGAACAGATCCTGCCCCTCGACCAGCTCCACCCCCATCTGCTGCGCGAGAAAGGCGTGCTCGAAGTACGCCGAGTTGTACATGCCCGGGGTGAGCACGACCACGGTCGGGTCGTTGACCCCGGGCGGGGCGCAGTCTCGCAGCTTTTCCAGCAGCGAGTCGGGGTAGTGCGCGACCGGGGCGATGGGGTAGAGCGAAAACAGCTCGGGGAACAGCCGCATCATCATGCGGCGGTTTTCCAGCATGTAGCTCACGCCGGACGGTACGCGCAGGTTGTCTTCGAGCACGTAGTACTCGCCCTGCCCGGCCGGGTTTTCGGCGCGCACGATGTCGATGCCGGCGATGTGCGCGTACAC
>JAJZAQ010000101.1 GCA_021799355.1 Pseudomonadota bacterium | reverse complement strand
CAGCAGCACGGCGATGTCGCGGCCGTTGGTGCGGTGGCGCAGGTTGATGCGCGGATCGGGGATGGCGCCGCTTTTGAAGTCGATGAGCGCGCGCAACGCCACGTCCAGGTCGAGCTCGCTGCCGTCCTCCTGGTAGCGGATGCGCTCGCGATCCTGCGGCTTGAGCAGATCGAACAGGCGTTTGAGCCGCCTGGCCAGCGTGGCGTGCTTGTCGAGCAGACGGTCGATCACCGCGGGGTCGCCGCTGGGGTGCAGCGTGTCGTACACGCTGACCCAGTCGGGGCGGTAGCTCTGGCTGCGCGCGTCCCACTCCGGGTAGTGCCGCGGCGGCAGCGTCGGCGTGTCCTGCGTCTCCTGCGGTTTGGGTTGCTGTTCAAACGTCTCTTCTTCGTCTCCCGATTCGATGAAAGTCCACAGGTGGCGGTTGTCGTCGCGGTAGTCCACGACGGTGTCGGCAAAGTGCACCTGGGCAAACTGGTCGCTGGGCTGGCGTGTGCGGGTGACGAACTCCAGCGCCAGCACGGCAACTTCTCGGGTGGACGCCGGGCCGTGCGCCAGCAGGGCGTGAAACCGGGCGGCGAAGGCGTTGAGCGTGGGGTCGGAGTAGCCGTGCTGCGGGTCGAGCACGGCGCGCGACAGCATGGCCAGACGGTGACGCAGACAGGAAGTGGTTTGCGCATCGCAGCCGCCCTCTGCCGGGCGGGGGTGCAGTGCCAGCAACATGCCGCGCAGTCCGGGGTAGTCGCGGATGAGCAGGGTGTCGATGCGGCAGTCTTCCAGGCATTCGACCGCCAGGCGCTGAAACGGGCTCCAGTTGTCGGCCACGAGCGGCTGGCTCCAGCGCCGATGCCCGGCCATGTGCGCCAGCGCGGCGCGGTAGCGGTCCAACCCGCTGACACCGGCGGCATCGTCGTACACGTCGGGAAGGCGAAAACCCAGCCGGTCGAAGTAGGGTATGGGTTTGCGCAGCTGGTCGAAGGCGGTGGAATAGGCGATGAGCGGCGCATCGTCCAACCACACCCCGCGCAAATACAAGCCCAGGCGACGTTCGTTGTCGGCAAACAGCGTGCCGTGCCGTTCACGCTGCAGCACGGCCCGGCTGTCGGCCGATTGCACGCTGAAATAGTCTTTTTGCCGCTCGGGATGGTTGGCGTAGTTGCGCACGCCGTAGTCCACCCAGTTGGCCAGTCCGCCCAGACTGAGCTGGTCCAGCAGCATCGGCGCCTGGGCAAAAAAATCGGGCAGGCCGGGGCTGGGCAGGGTGGCGTGATGGCCGTGGATCGAGCCGGTGGTGCGCTCCATCAAATCCAGCGCAATGGCCAGATAGTCGTGCAGCAGCGCGTCTGACGGCAAGCGGCGCGCCACCGGCGCCAGGGTTTGCAGGCAGGCGGTGATGGCGCGGCCGTTGGGCGATTTTTGCATCCGCTCGACGCAGGACATCACCGCATCCAGCGCCGCCTCACCCGCGGCTTGAGCCACCTCGGGCCATTCTTCCAGAAACACCAGCAACGGCTCGGCGCCGCGGCCGAGTTTGCCGATGCGGCGGGCGGCGTCGAGGTAGGCGACCAGGCCGTGCGGCGTCAGCGCGGCCCGCGCTGCGTCGATCAGATCGGCGAACACCGCGTCGACCTGTGGGAAGCGGGTGTCCACCCGCTCCCGGGCCGCTTGCAGCAGCGCCTGACGGTCGTCAAGGGGGAGGGAGGATGCCACGGCGGTCAGGCGAATGTGGTGGCAATCGCATGGTCGAGGGTGGAGCGGATGTCGGCGTCGTCGGTGATCGGCGCCACCAGCGCCATGCCGCAGGCGTCGCGCGGAGCCACGCCGTCCTGGATCAGCGATGCGGCGTACACCAGCAAGCGGGTGGAAATGCCCTCGTCGAGTCCGTGGCCCTTCAGACGCCGCGCCACGGCGCCGATTTTGACCAGTTGCACGGCGATATCCGCGTCCACGCCGGTTTCCCGGGTGAGGATGGCCGCCTCCAGTTCCGGCGCGGGATAGTCGAAATCGAACGCGGCAAAGCGCTGCTTGGTCGAGGGCTTGAGGTCTTTCATCACGCTCTGATAGCCCGGGTTGTACGAGATGACCAGCTGAAAATCGGCATGCGCCTGCACCTGCTCGCCTTTTTTGTCCAGCGGCAGCACGCGCCGGTGGTCGGTCAGGGGATGGATGACCACGGTGGTGTCCTGCCGCGCCTCGACCACTTCGTCCAGATAACAGATGGCGCCGATGCGCGCCGCGGTGGTCAGCGGACCGTCGAGCCAGCGCGTGCCGTTGGCGTCGAGCAGGTAGCGGCCGACCAGGTCGGCTGCGGTCATGTCCTCGTTGCACGCCACGGTGATCAGCGGTTTGCCGAGTTTCCATGCCATGTACTCGACGAAGCGCGATTTGCCGCAGCCCGTGGGCCCTTTGACCATCACGGGCAGGCGTTTGCGGTAGGCCGCCTCGAACAGGGCGACTTCACGCCCCTGCGGCTGGTAAAACGGTTCTTGCCGAACCAGGTACTGGTCTTTGTCGATCACACTGCACCTTTGCGGAGAGTGGGAGAAAAAACGCCCCGCCGGGGCGGGGCGATGGGTCGCGCGACAAGAGCGCGACGGGCGATTACTTGTGCACGCCGAGTTTTTCGCGCCAGCCGGGGTAGAGCTTGTCGGCGTCGTGCGGGAACGACTCGAACGCACGGGCGAATTCCTTGTGCTCTTTGGCCCACTCGATCGGGTCGGCTTTGGCCTTCCA